>JAOTWM010000438.1 GCA_029862885.1 Gammaproteobacteria bacterium | reverse complement strand
GCGCTGATGGTCGATGAGAATACCTTCAATTTTGGTGCCGCCCAGATCGATGCCGATGCGCAAGGTCATAGTCGGTAATTATTGCCGCGGAAAAAGTGCCGATACGATATCATTAATAACGATGACAATTCCGGACATCTCTCGGCGATCGAAGCTCTGCGCGTGGTGATCGATTCGAAACGCCGATGGTCCACATGCACGGGGAACCACATTCAGGGTGATATCTAGATTCTACACTGACGCGATCCTCGCTAACCTTGGGGGGATGCTGTTGTTGGTCTGGGTGCTTGCGGGGGCACAGACGGCGGTGACGCCGTCCGATGTTGCGTTACTGGCGTTGGGCGAGAACAAAGCCGTATTGCGAATCGCCGGTAAGCGGCGCGTTCTGCGCGTAGGCGAGTCCAGCCCGGAGGGAGTAACGCTAGTGTCTGCGAACACTAACGAAGCCGTGATCGATGTAAACGGCGCGACCGAGATGCTGTACTACGGCGATTTCGTTGCGCCGATTAGCGACGAGGGGTATTCGGCTGATAGTGGGTCGGATCGCGTGTCGTTATGGGTTGGGCCGCGCGGAATGTTTCAGGCCGATGGCACCATCAACGGGGTTCCGGTGCGCTTTCTGGTTGATACCGGGGCAAGTACCGTGGCGCTCAGCAGCGACACCGCCCGCGCGCTGGGTATCGATCTTTCCGATGGTATACCCGGGATGGCAAGCACTGCGAGCGGTACCGCACCGATGTTGATGATTACACTTAAGTCCGTATCTATCGGTCAATTCACCGTACGTAACGTACCGGCTGGCGTGGTGTTGGGCAGTTACCCGGACCCGCCGCTGCTCGGAATCTCGTTTCTGAATAACTTCGATATGGAGCGGCGAGGCAATCAGCTCGATCTAATCAAAAGGTACTAATAAATTAGTGCTTGGGTAGTATGTTGGGGCAACGTGCCGAAATAGTGAAGACTTAAGCCTAGCCATTTTTGTCGCGTGTAATCTGGGCGTACGCCGAATGATTGTGAATGGACTCGAAATTTTCCGACTCCACCGTATAAAATTCGATCCGGTCATCGTCGTTGAGTCGCGCCGCCACATCCCGAACCATATCCTCTACAAACTTAGGATTGTCATAGGCACGTTCCGTCACGTATTTTTCGTCCGGCCGTTTCAGTAATCCGAAAAGTTCGCAACTGGCTTCCTGCTCAACGACTTCGATCAGTTCCTCAATCCAGACGAACGCATTAGTGCGTACCGTCACGGTTACGTGGGATCGTTGGTTATGGGCGCCGTAGTCGGATATTTGCTTCGAACACGGGCACAGACTAGTCACTGGCACCACTACGGTGGTGGCCATTTTCTGCAAATCGCCATCGATCTCCCCCGTCAAGGTGACTTCATAGTCGATGACACTTTCGACGCTCGTCACGGGGGCTTTTTTGTTGACGAAGTAGGGAAAGCGCATCTCAATCTGACCTTTTTGAGCCTCGAGGCGTTCCGTCATTTCCCGGATCATACTGCGGAACGACTGTACGGAAATCTCCCCTTCGCGCTGGTTGAGAATTTCGACGAAGCGCGACATGTGCGTGCCCTTGAAGTCATGAGGCAACTCCACGTACATATTGAACATTGCAATCGTATGTTGCTCGCCGGCGCTGCGATCGCGCACCCGAACGGGGTGCCGAATGCTCTTAATACCGACCTTATCAATCGCAATATTTCGTGAATCGGGGCCGCCCTGTACATCAGCGATGATCGGCACAACAGGACTCGGATGGGGGTTCATCGTCATGGGGATACTCAGTCGTCGTGCGGATTGGTGAGCGCTCAGTGTATGCAGAATCCGCGACGCCGGCAAGCGAGTCTGTAACATAGGCGTCGTAAACCCCCCGTATTCATAGGGTTGATGGAGCGGCTAGTGGTGCTGCACGCGTTGTCGTGGTTGCAGAAATGGGGCGGCGTTCAATGGTTACGCTCAACAATAAAGTTTGCCAATGCACTGAGTTCGGTGGTGTCACCGTCGATTTGTTGCAAGCTCTGCAATGCTTGGTGATGCAGATCATGGGCAGTGGCTCTTGCGCCATCCAAACCAAGCGCGGCCGGGTAGGTGGACTTGTTCAAAGCACGGTCCGCACCACTCATTTTTCCGAGTAATTCGGTTTCCCCCTCCTCGTCGAGTATGTCGTCGACGACTTGAAACGCGAGACCGATGCAGCGCGCATAATTATCCAGAGATGCCAGGGTTTCCGGCTTGACGGCCGCCGCCCCGAGGGCGCCTAATGCGACCGACGCCCGGATCAACGCGCCGGTTTTCATTAAATGCATGTGTTGCAGGTCGACAATGCCCAGTTGTTTTCCAGCGGCGGCGAGATCAAGAGCTTGGCCTCCAACCATACCGCGCGAGCCGCTAGCCTCGGCCAATCGTGTCAGCATTGCGGCGCGGCGCGGCGCGTCAATACCCGGCATCGGCGCTGTTGCCAATATCTCGAACGCAAGTGTTTGTAAGCCATCGCCAACAAGGATCGCCGTGGCTTCATCATAGGCGCGATGACAGGACGGGCGCCCGCGCCGGAGACTGTCGTCATCCATTGCCGGAAGATCGTCGTGCACTAGGGAATAAGAGTGGACCAATTCGACCGCGCACGCTGGGATATCCAGATTCGAGGCATCGACACCGAGCGCGGCGCCGGTGCTGTACACCAACATTGCACGCAGGCGCTTACCGCCGCCGAGACAGACATAGCGCATCGCCTCATGCAGCCGTGCCGGTGTCTCAGTCGCTAGTGGCAGTCGACTGTCCAGAGTTCGTTCAGCGCGCTCCCGATAGCCGCGCCACACGATTTCTAGCCCGGATATTTCATAAAGGCGGACCAAGGATTTAGTATTTTCTCAGTATTTGCAGCAGATCGAGTCAAATTTGTACTGCTTAGTCTTGGTGCCGAATACGCGGTTTGGTTTCAAAAATAACCGGACGAATCCAGCGTTGTTCAATCGTCGGAGTCGTCTGCTGCAAACGGTTCGACGAGCAGTTGACCGTGTTTTTGTACCAGTTTTTCGATACGTTGCTCAGCGGTTTTCAATCCATCGTGGCAACTGCGGGTTAGTTCCATGCCTCTCTCGAAGTCTTTAAGAGAGGCTTCGAGCGGTTGATCGCCTGCTTCCATCCGTTCCACGATCTGCTCCAGTTCGGTCAGCGCGGCCTCGAAGTTGGGGAGTTGCGTTTGGGATTTCTTAGGCATGATAATGACGATTGGTCCGCGCCGGGCGACGCCTGTTGCGGTTCGCGGTCGACCGGCCGGGAGTTTGGTTGACAGAGAGTTATGCTCTATTTAGAATAAGTCTAAATCATTCTACGAGGCGTATAGTAACGCATCTAACGTTAACCACAAATATTAAGGAGCGACAACATGGCATTGAAGGACAGCAAGACTGAACAGAATCTTAAAGACGCTTTCGCCGGCGAATCGCAGGCTAATCGCCGCTATTTGTATTTTGCCGCCAAGGCCGACGTCGAAGGATATAACGATGTCTCAGCAGTATTTCGATCGACTGCCGAGGGCGAAACCGGCCATGCTCACGGGCACCTGGAATATCTAGAGGCGGTCGGCGATCCCGCAACGGGGCTACCCATAGGCAGTACATCGAATAATCTTAAGGCTGCCATCGCGGGTGAAACGCACGAGTACACCGATATGTATCCGGGCATGGCTAAATCGGCGCGCGAAGAAGGCTTTGACGAAATCGCTGACTGGTTCGAAACCCTGGCAAAGGCGGAACGGTCTCACGCTAATCGTTTTCAGAAGGCGTTGGATTCTCTCGACGCGTAATTCCGCTCTGCCTCATCTACGGCCTAGAGCCCCTACAACATGCCTCTGATCAGGCTGTTGTAGGGGCGCGCGACGTACATCGGGTGCGCCGAACGCAGGGTCTGCGATCAATGAGCATCGTTATTGAGATTGACGTGGATCAGCATTGTCAGTAGGCGTTCGCGATGATGTGCGCGGAGCACGCACACCGGCCGCCACTGTCTCCCATATTACGTGGTTAGCCGTAGCGCCGCATCTTCGTAAGTCCCGTGAATCGTCGTTTTCGATTTGACAGAGTTTAAGATCAGGATCAGCAATGCCCCAAACCACAGATACGCCATTTCGAGAAGGCAGCCTGGAGGCGCCGACCCGCCATCCGATCGGATGGCGTGAAGCAGATTACTACAATGAGGCGGCGTTGATCGCTGAACTCGAACGCGTATTCGATATTTGTCACGGTTGCCGTCGTTGTTTCAATTTATGTAACGCATTTCCGAGCCTTTTCGATTTGATCGATGAGTCGGAAACCATGGAGTTGGATGGTGTCGATAAGCAGCTTTATTGGAGCGTGGTCGATCATTGTTACCTGTGTGACATGTGCTACATGACGAAGTGTCCCTATGTGCCTCCCCATGAATGGAATGTGGACTTTCCGCATCTGATGCTGCGTGCCAAAGCCGTGAAGCATAAGCAAGGCAAAACACGGACTCGCGACAAGCTATTAACCAGCACCGATAGAATTGGGAAATTAGCGGGAA
>JAOTWM010000437.1 GCA_029862885.1 Gammaproteobacteria bacterium | reverse complement strand
TTAGAATCAGTAGCGCACTGACCCCGCGCCGCGTCATGGTTTGCGCGGCGTCGTGAATCGACGCGGCGGGTTCCACCGTTATCGGCGGGGCGTGCATGAGGTCTTCGAGCCGCCGTGAGTAAACGTGGCTATCGAGACGCGTGATGGGCTCGATTGGTCGGGCCGGTTCCACATTACCGGGCATCGCGTGCCAGCCGGAGTGTACTTGGCGCTCGCGCAGATCAGCGCGGCGCGACGCCAATGCATCTGCCTCCGCTAAGGTTCGAATGTCGGCGTTCAACAACTGTGGCCACAACCGCGCAAACGCGTGAGCCGTCGTTAAGCTGTCCCCGAGTGCCGTGTGTCGGCCGCTCACGTCCACACCCAGCCACTCACAGATATTTTCCAGGCCAAGGTCCGGCAATGCAGGCTGCAACGCCCCCACGAGCAGCGCCAAGTCCAAACTGAACGGGTCGTGCCAAGGTACGCCGGTACGCGCCGCTTCATGACGCAATACCGCCAAATCAAAGTCGATGTGATGCCCAACCACGATGCGCCCTATCAACACCTCCTGCAAAGGCTTGGCACAATCGGCAAACGATTCCGCCGCGGCCACGTCAGCGTCACCCAGACCATGGATATGGGTCGACGCCGGTGGGATAGGCACTCCGGGGTTAACCATGAGGTCGATGCGCGGCGACTCGAGAATCTCCGAGCCCAGCATGACTACGGCGCCAATTTGCACAATGCGATCGCGTCTCACGTCGAGCCCCGTGGTTTCGAGATCGAGCACCGCCATCGGCAACGCGGCAAGCGGAGTATAGTTTTGCGGGGCGAATCGGACCGACATTAGTTCTACTCGCAGATAATTTACCGAAAGTTTACAAACCGACTATAAGAGTCGCCGATGTGGTTCGCCGGCCCCGCTAATGTTCCGGTTATCGAGCGCTGCGACCGAATCTGTTTACAACCTATCCTAAAATTGTCGAGCACAGCCAAAGCAGATCAAATCGAACATGAAATGCCGGGCTAACTGCGCATGCGCGCCCCGGATGGGTCCCACGGCGCCTCCGCTAGCCGCTGTGCGGGTTTTTGTTCACCCAATATCTCTACTTGGAAATCGGATTGCTCCGCCAACTCGGATGGCACGTACCCAAGCGCGAGCGATTTCTTGACGTAGTGGCCGTACCCGCCGGAGGTAACCCAACCCACCACTTTTCCATCGTGGCTGATCGGTTCATCGTGATGACAATCGATGTCGGTATCCAGCTCAAGCTGGATAAGTTTGAGCTTCGCGGCTTCCTGTTGCTGCTTAAGAAACGCATTGCGGCCGATAAATTCGCCCTTATCGGGTTTCACAAAAAAATCCATGCCGGCTTCGATGGATGTGTAGATCGGCCGGTACTCCAATAGCCAGGCACCCCATCCTTTCTCCATACGCATCGACAAAATCGCTCGATTGCCGCACAGGCCAATATCGTACTCGGCGCCTGCGTCCATAATCCGGTCGTACAGATAACCCTGGTCGTATGGGTCCATCCACAGCTCATATCCTAATTCGCCTGAGAACGTCATACGGTCGACCCACGGCGTCGCCATCCCGATCTCGACTTGGCGAATGCTGCGAAACGGAAACGCTTCGTTGGATAAATCCTCGTGGGTGAGTTTCTGCAGCACCGCACGGCTGTTCGGCCCGATTACGGACAGGCCCACCAGCTCACGATTCATACGCCGCACCGTAACACCGCTCGGCTTGTGTTGATGAAACCAGCGTTGGTGTACCTCTTCGGTCGCCATGTTGCCGATGATCCAATACCGCTCGTCGCCGAGGTTCGCGACCGTCAAATCACCCAACAACATGGCCGACTCGTTAAGCATCGGCGACAGCGCGATACGGCCGGGCTTGGGTAGCCGATTCGCGAGAATTCTGTCCAGCATCTCAGTGGCGCCGGCACCCGCGATTTCGTGACGGCCGTATGCCGTGGTGTCGTAGAGTCCTACGTTGTCACGCACGTTCACGACCTCGCGACCGACATGCTCGAACGCATTGGAGCGGTGAAAGGTGGGCGTCTCATACGCTTCGGCGGCGCTCGGTGCAAACCATTGCGCGATTTCCATGCCCCGGTACGCGCCGAAATAGGCGTGACTGGCCTGCAACCGGGAGTAAATCGGCGAGGTGCGAAACGGACGCCCAGCCGGCAGCTCTTCGTTGGGATAGGTGATGCTAAATCGGCGCGAGTAAAACTCTCGCACCTTCTCGCGCGTATACCCTTGCGTGGTGTAGTCACCGAACCGGGCGACGTCCATCGGATACGCATCCATCCCCGGGTCGCCGTTTACGATCCAGTTCGCCAACACCAAACCGACCCCGCCACCCTGACTGAAACCGGCCATCACCGCACACGCAGTATAAAAGTTGTTCAATCCCGGCACCGGCCCGACTAACGGATTGCCGTCGGGAGAAAACGTAAACGGGCCGTTTATCCATTTCTTGATACCGGCTTCTGCCAACACCGGAAAATGTTCGAAACCGAGCGTCACGTTACCAGCAATGCGGTCGTAGGCCGGCTCCAATAACTCGTGACCAAAATCCCATGGTGTCGTGTGTGGCGACCACGGCACGCATTCTTTTTCATAGGTGCCCAGCAACACCCCCTTCCCCTCCTGGCGAATGTATATTTCACCCGAGAAATCGATACAGTGCGGCATCTCCTCGGAGGCTTGCTGCAGCGCCGGAATATCTTCGGTGATGAGATAATGATGTTCCATCGCCAGCACCGGTAGCTCGATGCCCGCCATACGGCCCACTTCGCGCGCCCACAGACCCGCCGCGTTAACGACTTTCTCGGCGTGGATCACCCCCTGGTCGGTGGTGACGTCCCAACCACCGTCGGCCCGCGGCGCAAGCGCCTCGACTTTGGTATTACGGTAAATCTCCGCACCGCCGATACGCGCCGATTTGGCGTAGGCATTGGTAACACCCCAGGGATCGACATGACCTTCATTGGGATCCCAAAGCGCCGCGATAAAATGGCTCGTATCGATAATTGGGCACCGCTCTGCGACTTCGCTCAAGTCGGCAAACTCGAGTTCGATACCCATGTACTTGCCCATGCCGCGCAAGTTTTTCAGAACATCAAGCCGCGCTTCGTCTTCCGCCAGCATAAATCCGCCGGAACGATGTACGCCACAATTGACCTCAGACAGTTCTTCGATTTCTTTGTACAAGTCGATTGTATATTTTTGCAATTTCGACACGACGGGATCGTTGTTCATCGTGTGCATACCACCCGCCGCGTGCCAGGTCGATCCCGATGTCAGCTCCGATCGCTCGATAAGCACCGCATCGGTCAGGTCCAACTTGGTCAAATGGTACAGCACACTACAGCCTACGACACCGCCACCGATCACCGCGACTTGTACATGTTTCTTCATATCAGTCCCATTCGTAATATCTTCTAAGAAAACATAATTCGTTTGCGGTTTGCAGTCGCTCCGAATCGATTGGTCGAATAAAAGCGCATCGGAATTCTAAATCTCCTGATTTAACTCTATCAGAATTTCCACGGCGGTCGATGATGACTCACGACCATGCCGAGAGATTCATGTATTATCGACGGGTCATACAGCAGGCCGCGTCTTTACCGCTATCGATTCAACAATCGTTTCCAATACGCCATCCTCCGACCCCGAACCAGCAGCGTTCCGAGCACATTCAAACTCCCATGATCGACATTCCAGCACTGCGCGCCGACACACCGGCCTGCGAACGGATTGTACACTTCAATAACGCCGGCGCATCGCTGATGCCGGAACCGGTATACCGAACCGTCATCGATCACATCAAGCTCGAGCGCGACATCGGCGGCTATGAAGCCGAGTCCCGGGCCGCAGGCAATTTAAATGCATTCTATGACAATTTTGCTGCTCTGCTCGGAGTCGCCGCAGACGAAATCGCTTATGTCGAGAACGCAACGCGGGCTTGGGACATGGCGTTCTATGCGCTCCCGCTAAATCGAGGTGACCGCATACTCACCCACGAGTCCGAGTACGTTTCCAACTATCTGGGGTTCTTGCATCACGCGAAATCAAGAGGAATCGAAATCGACCTGGTGCCGTCGGATGAGTCCGGCCAAATCGATGTGGAGGCCATGGCCCGTATGGTGACGGCCGACACCAAACTGGTGGCCATTACTCATGTGCCCACCCAAGGAGGCTTGGTTAATCCAGCCGCCGAAGTAGGCCGCGTAACCAAAGAATTCGGGTTAACGTATTTGTTGGACGCCTGCCAGTCCGTCGGCCAACTGCGGATCGATGTCCAAGAGATAGGGTGCGATATCCTATCGGGGACCGGCCGTAAATTCTTGCGTGGGCCACGTGGAACGGGATTCCTATACGTAAGCCGCGCCATTATTGATCGATTGGACCCGCCGTTTATCGATTTACGCGCGGCAAATTGGCTATCGGCGACAGAATATACTCTGGCTCACGGCGCCCGCCGTTTCGAGAACTGGG
Source organism: Gammaproteobacteria bacterium (assembly GCA_029862885.1). Taxonomy (GTDB): domain Bacteria; phylum Pseudomonadota; class Gammaproteobacteria; order Arenicellales; family JAOTWM01; genus JAOTWM01. Next base: position 68 of record JAOTWM010000437.1, on the reverse strand, counting down.
AGAGTTTTGTAGCCGGTCGACTCGGGTTGGCCAAGGCAGTGCAGTATGCGCTCGATATTGGCATGGAC
>JAOTWM010000436.1 GCA_029862885.1 Gammaproteobacteria bacterium | reverse complement strand
ATGTTTGCCCATGACCTTCACCAACATCTTATAGGCCGACGTCTCGTCGGGCGAGAGCAGCGAATTGCGCCGCTGGTAGTTAGGCGTCTTGCTGCGTTTCTGCTCCTGCAACCACCGACGAATCCCAAAAACAATCGCCGCGATTACCGCGACACCCAACAACATAAGCAATACGCCCTGTAATAGTGCCCACATACCCTGAATTTTCCTTAATTGTGTTTGTAAAGGCGTGAAGACATACGCGCCACGAGCGAACCGACTCAACCGATAAGTGTAGAAGCTGATGCGCCACTCATATTGCTTTTCGTGCCCATTAATAGGTAACTTCGACCCGCCCATCGGGTAATCGCGCCTACCGCCGTCGGCGCGCGAATCCGTCTGGTGGGCTTACTACGAAATAGTATTTATCCGGCAGGGTGTTACGAATTTATTGTAACAACTTACTGCATGTAAAAACGCTAATGAGCTGATTACAATACCTATCTCCCTAATTACTAATCGTCTTGGTTTTATAGGCGAAGATGAACCCTCGACCACGGTACAGATCGTACACCGGCACCGCGATCCCTTACTTCACTTCAATAAGCTCGATGGTGAATACCAAGGTCTCATTCGGCCCGATACTGCCCCCGCCATTAGGCCCGTAAGCCAACGCCGGCGGAATCACCACCTCCCATTTCGCCCCTTCCTGCATAAGCGGCAAAATCTCCTGCCAACCTTTTATAATGCCGCCTAATGAAAATGTCGCGGGCTGACCACGCTTATAGGAGCTGTCGAACTCCGTGCCGTCCACCAACTGACCCGCATAATGCACCACCACCGTAGCCTCGGACCCGGGCTGCTTGCCGCTGCCGGCTTCGATAACTCGATATTGGATACCGCTAGCGGTCGCCTCGACGCCCTCTTTGGCTTGATTGGCCACCATGAATTCGGCTCCGCGTTGTTCGTTCTCGGCGCCTTGTGCCTGCTGTTGCGCGATTCGGCGCGACCGCTCGGCCTCCAGCACGGCTTGCATTTCCTCCACGGGTAATGCCGGGTCGCTGCCGCTAAACACATCTTCGATGGCTTTTGCAAAAACCGCCGCATCCAATTCGAGGTCGGCACTGCTTTGCATACGTTGGAAAATTTGTTGGCCCACCTGAAAGCCCACCGCATAACTGAATTTCTGCTGGTCGGTCATTTCCATCTGCGCGCCGACGCGCGACGATACCGCCAGCAAGATTGCTGACACTACGATAACGAGTTTGTTTGACATCAAATTTCTCCAGTCCTATTGGGTGGTGGTGTGACGGCGGCTGCACTCCGAATCGGGTTGTTCCGGATGTGAGCTAAATCACTGGATTCTAAAGACACGGAACGCGACATGCCTCGTGAGCGATTTTTTGCATGACCATGCATTGTCGCGCCTGCGATGGTGTGGCCCGAGGTCAGCGGCCATCATCCCACAACTTCGATCGCGGTCCAACCGGCAATGTTGAGCCGATCACGTGGGCTTTTCTGGTGAGGCGCCGTCGGGCGCCGCCGCGATACCCTCGACCTCGATCGTCACATGGGCAATGCGGGGGCAAATTTTACGTACTTCCGCTTCGATACGATCGACAAGTTCCTCCGTACGTTCAAGCGTCGCTTCCACCACGGCGCGGTTATCGATGTATTGTTGAAGCCGCGGGTCGTCGCGGTGTTCGGCACTCAAATCCGCCCGCAAACCACGACGCCGACTATCGATCTTGTCGGTCAGACCCGACAGCACGACCTCTTCGCGTAATTCAACTTCGGCCACAACAACGGTATTGGCCTCGTCCACAACGATGGAACGCAGGTCGTGAAAACGCTCCACCTCGTGCAGGCCGTTGGCGACGTCGAGAAATGCCTGCTCGGCACCAGGATCGCGAATGTCGGTCAGATAGCGCATATTGACCGCGCCCAAGAAGAAAGCAATCGCACCAAGCATCAACGCGATAAGAACTGAAACACCGATATCCCACAACGGATTACCAGTCAACACCGTTAACGCGATTCCCGTCGCGGCCAACAACACACCTAACACGGCCACCACGTCTTCAAGGACGACAGCGGTTAGGGTGGGGTCATCGGAACGCGCGAGGTAACGCAGCCATCCATCGGCTCCGGCGGCCCGCATACGCGTATACACTTCGCGTGCCGCCACCGATAAGACATAGCCATCGACAACTAATGCGAACGCCAACACCGCTCCGGAAATCCAGTATGGGCTGAAGTCATATCCCAATGCGTGCATGTCCGTGAGCGGCTTGAAGCTATGGACATCCGTATAGGAACTCCAGGCGTGTGCAAGCCCCAGCCCCGCCCCGATCGAAAACAACCCGATAGCACTCCACAAGTTCCAGAGATACTTCTTCTGCCCGTGACCAAACGCATAACGGTTGTCCGGGGGTTGCTCGCCATAGCGCAGCCCCAATAACAAAAATAACTGATTCACAGTGTCCATCAGACTGTGCACCGCTTCGTTCATCATCGACGCGGAGTGCGTCAATAATGCAGCGATGAACTTAAGTACGGTTATTACGGCGTTACCGAGCAGTGCCGCGACAACCGCTTTCTTGGAGCTTTGTGCCATACGCTAAACTACGGCACTCACCTTGGAGATTTTATTGTGTACATCAGTTCAACACTCGAATTTTCCTTTGCACCTTCCAAATACCAATAGTTAGTCCTGCATTGTCAAGCAGCGTCCGATATCGTTCAAGCCTGTACGCCCAGAGGCCTGAACCGGCTGTGCTAACATTCGATTTCTTCGGGCGCGAATGATGGCCGCATGAATCTTATTAAGAAATCACCATGAACAGCGTTTTCTACGGCATCGTCGTAATTGCATTCGTTTTTACCGGTTATCGGCAATTGACATGGAATCCCGACTCGGCTGCGAGTGTCGCACCGATGCAGGCGCTGGCGACCGGCATGATCGAATCGGCCAAGAGTTCAGTAACGCTCGCGATAGGATTGATCGGAGTTATGGCGTTGTTTTTAGGTTTGATGAAAATTGCCGAAGCCGGCGGTTTATTGCAGATCATCGCCCGTCTCGTTCGCCCACTTATGGTGCGGTTGTTTCCAGACGTACCCGCGGAGCACCCGGCTATGGGCGCGATGATCATGAATATGTCGGCCAACGCGCTCGGGCTCGGGAATGCCGCAACGCCATTTGGGATTCGCGCCATGCAGGCGCTCGATACCTTGAATCCAAATAAAGGCACCGCCACCAACGCAATGGCTTTATTTCTCGCCATCAATACCTCCAGCGTCACCCTACTCCCCACCGGAGTTATCGCGCTACGGGCGTCCGTAGGATCGATCGACCCGGCGGGAATCGTGCCGACAACGCTGTTCGCCACATTTTGTTCGACTACCGTCGCCATTATCGCCGCCAAGAGTTATCAGCGGTTATCGCGAATCGTGCCGATTAATGACGACCCCGTAACCGATACTGCCGACGCGATCGCGATCGATTCGACAACCGATGCGCAGGAGCTAACGCCCTCGTCCGAGGACGCATATTCCGAGTGGGTCTCCTACCTGGCGTTATTTGGGATCACCGCGTTGATTCCGCTCGCCGTGATCTACGGCGCGGCGGTCGGGCCATGGATAGTTCCGGGGATGATGTTATTGTTGTTGTCGTTCGGGCTGGTGCGCGGAGTGAGCGTGTACGAGAGCTTCGTCGAAGGCGCCCGCGATGGTTTTCAAGTCGCGGTACGCATCATCCCGTACCTGGTGGCTATCTTGGTGGCCGTGGGTATGCTGCGGGAGAGCGGCGCGCTGCAGGTTTTTACGGGTGCCTTAGGAGCTCTGACCGGCGCGGCCGGCCTCCCAGGCGAAGCGTTACCGATGGCGTTGTTGCGCCCACTTTCGGGCTCCGGCGCGTACGGAATTCTAGCTGCGACGATTCAAGATCCGGCAATCGGCCCGGACAGTTATGTCGGTTATTTGGTGAGTACGCTACAAGGATCCACCGAAACGACGTTTTATGTCATCGCGGTATATTTTGGCGCCGTGCAAGTCCGCCGGGTCCGGCACGCGCTGGCCGCGGGCCTGACCGCCGATCTCGCCGGCATCATCGGCGCGGTGGCGGCATGTTGGTATCTATACGCATAGCGCAATAATCGAAGCGCACGGCGTCGCTCGCCACGAATCGTTACCCGGATGCACTAATAACAGTCGGCCAGCGCCCGCGGGCTCCATACCTCGCCGCCCGATGCCGAACCGCTGACGAGATAACAGTTACCATCGAGTTCCAGCACTAATCGTTGTTGATACCGACCCGGTACATAGGCCGGAGCGTTCCAATATGGTGGGGGCGCGGGTCGGTAGTTCGTTTCGGGGTATGAATAGTGAGCGTAATGCGGACCGCGGCGACTTAGCGAGTGGACCAGCATCGCGCCGAGCACAAGTCCCCCTAACAATGCGTAGCCGTGGTGGTCGTGCTTACGCGAATGCCCGTACCTACGCGATTGGTAGTGGCCGGTATGGCTGCGGTGGCCATAACCAGAACCATACTCGACATAGGGCCGGTGCGAGTAGCCATCCGCGTGTGTGGCCATCGCTGGCAGAGTAGAGAGAGCGA
>JAOTWM010000046.1 GCA_029862885.1 Gammaproteobacteria bacterium | reverse complement strand
CCGATCGAGGTTGCGCAATCACCGTCGTGCCGGCGCAAACGTCCGCCGACGAGGTGGTCGCATTGGGTGTCGATGGCGTATTTCTGTCGAACGGCCCGGGCGACCCCGAACCGTGCCAGTACGCGGTGGAGGCGATTGCGCGTTTGCTCGACTCTGGTGTGCCGTTGTTTGGCATATGTCTTGGCCACCAGTTGTTGGCGCTCGCGGCGGGTGCGCACACGTTGAAAATGAAATTCGGTCATCACGGCGCGAACCATCCGGTGCAGGATCTCGATTCCAAACGGGTATTCATCACCAGCCAGAATCATGGTTTTACGGTCGATGAGGCGACAATCCCTGCGCACCTGCGGGTGACGCATCGTTCGTTGTTCGATGGTTCGGTGCAAGGGCTTGCACACCGTGAGCGACCCGCGTTTTCGTTTCAAGGCCATCCTGAGGCGAGCCCCGGACCGCACGATATCGATGAGTTGTTCGATCGGTTTGTCACATCTATGGAGCACTATAAAGCAAACCGCACGGCGGCATCCAATTCTTGACCGCTTCGCGCACCGATGCCTAAACGTACCGATCTCGACAGTGTGTTAATCATTGGCGCCGGGCCGATTGTCATCGGTCAGGCGTGCGAGTTTGACTATTCCGGGGTGCAGGCTTGCCGGGCATTGAAACGGGAAGGCTATCGCGTCGTATTGGTGAATTCCAATCCGGCGACGATCATGACCGACCCAAATTTCGCTGACGCGACTTACGTTGAACCGATCCATTGGCGCACCGTTAGTAAGATTATCGAAGCCGAGCGACCGAGCGCGTTGCTGCCGACGATGGGCGGCCAGACCGGATTGAACTGCGCGCTCGACCTGGTCAGCAACGGCGTGTTGGAAAAATATGGCGTCGAACTCATCGGTGCGAGCCGCGCCGCAATCGACATGGCGGAGGATCGCGAGCAGTTCAAACTTGCGATGAATCGCATCGGCTTGGAAACTGCCCGGGGGCGCCTGGCTCATAGTATGGAGCAGGCCTGGGAGGTGCAACAAGAAGTCGGTTACCCGGTCATCATCCGGCCGTCCTTTACGTTGGGCGGCAGCGGCGGCGGCATCGCTTATAACCGCGACGAGTTTGTCGACATCTGCTCGCGTGGTCTCGATGCGTCACCAACCAACGAATTACTCATCGAAGAATCCATCATCGGTTGGAAAGAATTCGAGATGGAGGTGGTGCGCGACCGGGCCGACAACTGCATCATCGTGTGCTCTATTGAGAATGTTGACCCAATGGGGTTGCATACCGGCGATTCCATCACCGTCGCACCGGCGCAAACGCTTACCGATAAGGAATATCAATTAATGCGCAACGCCAGTATCGCGGTGCTGCGCGAAATTGGGGTCGATACCGGCGGTTCCAACGTACAGTTTGCGGTGGACCCGGAAACCGGCCGCATCATTATCGTGGAAATGAATCCGCGGGTATCGCGGTCATCGGCGCTCGCATCCAAAGCCACTGGTTTTCCGATAGCTAAGATCGCCGCCAAGCTGGCGGTCGGTTATACCTTGGATGAGCTGCAGAACGACATCACCGGCGGCGCGACGCCGGCATCGTTCGAACCCACCATCGACTATGTGGTGACGAAGATCCCGCGGTTCGACTTCGAAAAGTTCCCACAAGCCGACGCGACCCTCACTACGCAGATGAAATCCGTCGGCGAGGTCATGGCTATTGGCAGTACCTTTCAGGAGTCATTGCAAAAGGCCCTGCGCGGACTTGAAATTGGCAGCGACGGTTTCGATCCGCAAATTGACGTCAATGCCGCCGGTGCCGCGGCCGATATCGAACAAGAGCTTAAAGTTCCCGGAGCGCAACGAATTTGGTTCGTCGGCGATGCGTTTCGCGCCGGCATGGACTTGGCCCATGTACATCGATTGACCGCCATCGATCCGTGGTTTCTGGCGGAGATCGAGCAATTGATCGAAGTCGAGGCATCAATTCGCGCGTTGACATTGCCAGCCGCCGATGCGCAAGCGATACGAAGCTGGAAACGCCACGGGTTTTCGGATCGACGCTTGGCATGTTTGCTGGGCACCGACGAATCGGCGGTAAGGGCAGCTCGTCACGCCGCTAATGTGCGGCCCGTCTATAAGCGGGTGGATTCCTGCGCGGCCGAATTTGCGACACCGACCGCGTATCTGTATTCCACTTATGAGCAGGAGTGTGAAGCTGAACCGAATGCAACGAAAAAAGTAATTGTGCTGGGCGGCGGCCCGAACCGTATCGGTCAAGGTATCGAATTCGATTACTGTTGTGTGCACGCGGCGATGGCGCTGCGTGAAGACGGCTACGAAACCATTATGGTGAATTGCAATCCAGAAACGGTCTCTACCGACTACGACACCTCGGATCGATTGTACTTCGAATCGTTGACGCTAGAGGACGTTTTGGAAATCGTGCACGTCGAAGCACCAACCGGCGTGATAGTGCAATATGGTGGGCAAACGCCATTAAAGCTTGCGCGCGATTTGAAGGCGGCCGGTGCGCCGATCATTGGCACATCGCCCGAATCGATCCACCGAGCTGAGGATCGCGAGCATTTTCAGGGATTGTTGCAAAAACTGGGATTACAGCAGCCGCCCAATCGCATCGCCGACAACACCGACGACGCGTTGCGATTGGCTGAGGAAGTCGGTTATCCGTTGGTGGTACGACCTTCCTATGTATTGGGGGGCAGGGCGATGGAAATCGTGCATAGCGTCGAGCAATTGCAGAATTACATGCGCGCGGCGATTTCGGTATCGAATGCGTCACCGGTGTTGCTGGATCGATTTTTAAGCGATGCGATCGAAGTGGACGTCGATGCGGTATGTGACGGTAATGAGGTGACGATCGGCGGCATTATGGAGCACATCGAGGAGGCCGGTGTGCATTCCGGGGACTCGGCGTGTTCGCTACCGCCCTATAGCCTGTCAGCCGAGATCCAGGATACGCTGCGCGAGCAGACTCGGGAATTGGCGCTTGCGCTGGACGTTGTCGGATTAATGAATATCCAGTTTGCCGTCAAGGGTGCGGATATTTATGTCCTGGAAGTGAACCCACGGGCCTCGCGTACTGTGCCGTTCGTGTCCAAAGCTACCGCGCGTCCGCTGGCCAAGATTGCCGCGCGTTGCATGGTGGGACGGACCCTGGCCGAGCAGAATTCTCTTGGCGAAATCATTCCTAAGTACTATTCTGTAAAAGAGGCCGTGTTCCCATTTATTAAATTCCCCGGAGTCGATACCTTGCTCGGGCCGGAAATGAAAAGCACCGGTGAGGTCATGGGCATTGGGCGAACTTTCGGCGAGGCCTACAATAAGTCCCAACAAGCCGCGGGCTGGGAGATACCACGCAGTGGCCGGGCGTTCGTTAGCGTACGAACTGCGGATCAGGACGACTCGATCACCATTGCTCGATATCTCAGCGCGCATGGTTTCGATCTGGTGGCAACATCCGGTACCGCGGATGCGTTACGCGCGGCAAGCCTCGAGGTCCGTAGTGTCAATAAAGTAAGGGAAGGGCGTCCACATATTGTCGATATGATCAAGAACGACGAAATTAATTTGATTGTCAATACCACGGCGGGGAGGCAAAGTCTTCGCGATTCGTATACGATTAGGAGAGAGGCCTTACATCACAAGGTCACGTATTTCACCACGCTGGCGGCCGCGCGCGCGGCGTGTGAAGCCCATAAACTGGGGAGCGAGATTTCGGTTAATCAGCTCCAGGCGTTGCATGGAGAAATAGGATTGTGACTAGGGTGTTGCTGACGACGGCCGGTGCGGAGCGATTACGTGCTGAGTTGAAGCGTTTAAAATCCGAGGATCGACCGAAGGTGATCGAGGCGATCGCGGAGGCGCGTTCGCACGGCGACTTATCTGAAAACGCGGAATACGCTGCGGCGCGTGACCAACAAGGTTTCATCGAAGGCCGCATCGCCGAATTAGAATCGCAGTTGTCGCACGCGGAAATTATCGACCCTGGGGGCCTCAACGCCAACGGTCGCATTGTGTTCGGCGCGACAGTCGCATTATTCGACGAAGAGGGTGACCAGGAAGTCACCTACCAAATCGTGGGCGATCTCGAAGCCGACATCGAACACGGCCAGATTTCTTTAGGTTCACCGATTGCTCGCGCATTGATTGGCAAGGAAGAAGGTGAAGAAGTCGAAGTTACCACTCCCGGCGGCGTGCGTCGTTACGAAGTGTTACGGGTTCGTTATCAGTAGAAGATAAAAGAAAACAAAGGGGACAGATTTAATTTTAGTGTCTCTGGTATATTGTCAATCGGTTGATCTCGTAGATTTTTGCGCCGTAGTCGGTAGAGGTGGAAATGAAATGTAAACCCCTAAGGCTCGTGATCCAATCCGTGGTTGGGATTGCGCTGTTGCTTCCAACGGCCGGCATGGCCGATCAATCAGACCAACGACTTGATGAGCTATTCGTCATACTGCAAAGCAACAAAAGCTCTGTCGAGCTACGGCAAGCGGAATCCGATATTTGGGCGATTTGGTTTGACAGTGGCCGGGAAGATATTGACCGGTTGATGAGCGAGGCCGGCAAAGCGGTGCAGTCGGGTGATCTGGCACAGGCGGAAGTACTCTATTCACAAGTGATCGAATTGGTGCCCGAATTTTCTGAGGGATGGAATCGGCGCGCGACAGTCCGATATTATCGGCAGGATTATGAGGGCTCGCTCGACGATATTAGATTAACCTTGCAATTGGAACCGCGACATTTTGGTGCGATATGGGGTCTCGGAATGATTCTCGGACGGAAACGTGATTTTACCGGCGCAATCGCCGCTTTCGAGCGTCTATTGGAACTCAAACCGAACTCCCGCGACGCCAGGCCCCGCATCGAATTGCTCAAGAAGGAATTGGCAAAAACTGCGGTCTAGCCTGAATGTTTCGATAGCGCGGAAAGGATTATTCGGCGGCGCTCGCAAATAAACTTTCGAGTTCTTCGCTGGCTTCGGTCGCGGTCTGAATGAGTTTCGATTCGTCGTGGTGGACGGCGTGTTGTTTTTTCAGTAATTCCTCATCAAATTTTGCGAAGGTATCGACCGCTTGGGTAGCGTGGGTTTGATCGACGTCTAAACCTTGCAATACGGCCTCACTGAGTCGCAAGCTCGATTGTACGGTCTCACGAATAAAATACGCGACGCCGATGTCCATCAACCGCAATGCGTGATACCGATCACGCGCAGCGGCGTAGATCTTGAGGCTCGGAAAGTAATGTCTGACCACCCTCGCTGTTTTGAGAGACTCCTCAACATCGTCAAGTGCCAATACGAATACTTTAGCTTTATCGGCATTGGCGGCCCGTAGCAGACTGAGTCGCGACGGTTCGCCGTAGTACACGCGATTACCATAGCGTCGCACCAGATCGACTTGATCCGGACTGTGCTCCAATGCGGTAAACGGGATTCGACGCATTTGAAGGATGCGACCGACGATTTGGCCGACCCGGCCGAACCCGGCAATAATGACCGGGTTTTCTTCACCTTGTATCGTGTCGAAATCGGGTTCTGCGGCGGGGTGCAGCCAGCGATCAAGATACTTCTCATTGAGAATAAATAGCAATGGCGTAAGGATCATCGAAAATGTGACTACAACGATGAGTAAATCCACAGTAGCCTGATCCAAGACGCGGCTACCCGCCGCCACTCCAAACAGTACGAACGCGAATTCGCCGCCTTGGGACACGGAAAAGGCAAGATTGCGTGCGGCATCTGCTCCGAGCCGAAAGGCGCGCGCCAAGCCCAACAGCACGACTCCCTTAACTAATAACAGGCCGATCGTTAAGCCGAGGACGAGGCTTACCTGTGTCAATAGCAGGCCGATGTCCACTGCCATGCCCACCGCAATAAAAAACAATCCGAGTAGCAGGCCCTTAAAAGGTGCAATGTCGGCTTCAAGTTGGTGGCGGTACTCGGAGTCCGCCAGCAACATGCCGGCAATAAATGCGCCCAAGCCCATCGATAAATCGACCCATTCCATAAGCAAAGCCGCACCGATGACAATAAACAAAGCGGCTGCGGTAAACGTTTCATCGCTGCCCCAGCGCGCTATTGCGCGAAACACGTGGCGCAACAGATAACGGCCCCCCAGGATCAGCACAACAACCGCGAACACGGTTTGCGTTACGCCTAGCCATGTATTCCCTGCCTCACCGGTGAGACTGCTGATGCCGAGTAATGGCACCATTGCCAATAGCGGAATTACGGCCAAGTCCTGAAACAACAAAATCGCGAATGCCGAGCGGCCGTGGACGGTAGTGAGCTGCTGTTTTTCAGCGAGCATCTGCAATACGAACGCCGTCGACGACAGGGCCAAGCCGAATCCTGCAACCAGTGCCGCGTTAGTGCCGAGGCCAAGTAGATAGGCCACCAACGCGAGTAAAAATCCGGTCACGAGGACTTGGCTCATGCCTAGCCCGAACACCTGCTTACGTAACACCCACAGTCGTGACGGTTGTAACTCCAAGCCGATGACGAACAATAGAAATACAACCCCAAGCTCACTGAAATGAAGAATGTCTTCGACTTCGTCGATCAATCCGAACCCCCACGGCCCGATGATCACACCCGCGGCCAGGTAACCGAGCACCGCGCCGAATCCGAGGCGTTTAAATACCGGTACCGATACGATGGCTGCGCCAAAAAAGATGGCCGATTCCTGTAGTAGCGTCATTGGTTGTGTCCGCGTAGTAATTCATTTTGTGAATACCTTAATAATCACACAATTGCTACTGCGTATCTCGGTATGGTCGCCCGACATGTCAACGAGATAACGAATGTGAGGGAAGACTAAGGAGGGAAGAAATGGGGAAAAATGATAGTTTTCAGTTACACGCCTTAATTTCCGCTAATTGTTATTGGTAATCGTCCACGAGTTCGCGGAGCGATTTCATATCCAACAGGGGATGCGATAGATCGCCAATTCCTGCGATGTTCACATAGGCGATTTCCTCGAGTAGTACGTATGCATCCTTGGCTGGTTCCGTAAATGGTGCTGCTTGAATTGCCGAAGCAAGCAGAAATTCCGCCTGTGGCACTGCGACGTTTACTTCAAGACTTCGCAGCGTAATAACCCCGAGCATTAAATACGCCTCGGCTATCTCCTCACCCTCATGAATGTCGATCGCCTCGAGCCTACGGCGCAGCAGACTTGCCGCCACCAGATCATAGATCAGGGCCTCTCGGCCTACGGGAAGACGAGCCAGGGTCGATCCAGCGTCGAACAGCATTCGCGCCACCGCCAACGAGGGTTCCACCCCGACCATGCCCTTTAGTTCCCGCATGCTGCGTTGCCAAACGGCCACGTGTCGGCGCAAGTAATACGGGAGATCATCCCGCCTAAGGAATCGATCTAATGTTGTGAGTGGCCGCTCGACATCCTGTTTTACGAAAATGTTGATGCTTAGGTAGCGAACGAGCGTGCCATCAATGTCGATATCAATCGCACTCAGTTCGTTATCCAACAATATATCCTCAAGTTCCTTAAGGCCGCGCTCGAACTGTCTGGTCGCTATGTAGAGTTGTGCAACGTCGTGTCGGTCTAACCGGTCGACATCCATGCGTGCCATCAATCGTTCACCAAAAGGTGGCGCACCGTCGCTAGGCAGGCGGGAATGGCAAGCAACGCAGTTCTGTGTCAGATCCAGGAGCGCATAGTGGGAGTGAACGGAAAAATCAATCTCGAACGCGTACTGTACTTCCTTCACGGCGTGCGCAAATGACCTGACAAGAAACGCGAATTCCGGATCTCGTCGCTGCGCATGGGAAGCCAGGGTAGAGGCGGAAGATTGTAAGCGTTCCACGTGAGTCGCGACCAAGTCTTGGTCGAGATCCGACAACCTGCTCTTTTCCATCATGCTTAGAGGAAGCAAATAGGCGACGGCATCGAGCACCTGATGCATAATCGGTCGCACCGACTGCTCGGCAGTTGCTGCACCGCCCAACATAAACACCGTAGTTCCGGCCACCACGATGCCGCGACCGTACTTCCGCCACCGTTGAGTATTCAATTAACCGTCCGCCTTCGCTACGTGGTCATCAGCATTACGAAAGCATATCCGTGCAGCCACGCACGAGGTTGATTGACCTCAAGTTTATGGGCCGACATTACGTCCGTCATTGTGGAGCTGGGTCTGCATAACACATTGATTCTGTTATGGGCTACGCGGTTATAGGGCCTCGATTTCTCATTAAAGAAGCCATTGTCCACCGGAAAATCAGGCTATAAGCGGCTTCAATCTCTTTGAAATATACAAGGCACCCATGATTTTTGAGTGTTCTATAATCTAGGATGTGAATGAGCCGCCGGTCCGATATAGTCGGATGTCGTTACGGACTGCCTGACATTATCCGTCAATCTATTTATCGGGAGCATATGGCATTGGACAAATTCCTGAAATGTTTTTGCATAACGCTACTTGCTGTGGTCGTTATGACGGCGTGCGATTCCGACGATTCCGGTGACGCGGGTATTTCCGCTGACTCCGGTGCCGGAGAAATCGTCACGGCAGCGCATTATGTTCCTGCCGACACGTTGATTTATGGGGGTGGATTAGAGCCCATTACAGCACAAGATTTCTCGGCTGCTATGGGTTGGTTCGACATCTATTCAGGGCTCGATTGGACGACACAACTTGAAGAAGTTATGAAATCTGAGCCGCCCGGCGCGCGCATGTCGATTGGGCTTTTTATCGAATATTTGTCAGCGCTCGCAGAATCGGAGACATTTTTTCAGCACTTTGCGATGGGTGACGAAATCGATTTCGCTATGTATACGGTCGGAATTATCCCCGTGTTTCGCTACCGCATTACCGACCAAATAGTTATTGACGAACTGCTAGCTAGTGTCGAGAAGAAATATAACGTGCAACCTGTAATCGCCAGCTTCGATGACATCCAGTATCGCCGGTATCCGTTCAATGTTGATGCACCGGCGGACGAGCAGGTCGACTTTATAGTTGCCGTGCACGATGAGTTTGTGGTGTTCACGATCGATGCCGGTTTTAGCGATGACGATGCGCTAAAGCTGGCCCTGGGTATCGATAAGCCGAATCTCTCATTGGCGGCCTCGGATAAGCTCAAAACAATTGTTACAGAGCACGATTTCTTGCCCAACTACCTTGGCTTCGTTGACCACGTGGAAATCGTTAAGGGGCTGACCGGTGAAAACGGAAATCGATTTGGAGCAATGCTGGCAAATATTCGAGCCCAATTTGACCCGAACTCGGCGCACACGGCCGGTGACAAGTTGGATGAGCTAACGAGTGAATCATGCCGCAACGAGCTTGGCGCGATCGCCGAAAAGTGGCCGAAATCAGTTCTCGGATACACGCGATTCGACAGCGAATCTGACCCTATGATTTTTGATGCCGATGTCGTGGTCGAGAGCAGCGATATCGAAATGTTAAAGCAGCTGCGTACGCTGCGTGGCGTGATACCGCCGTTCGCGTCAATCGCGGACCATAATCCCGTTTTCGAATGGTCGATGGGCGTCGATATCGATGCATTGGTGCCATTCGCCACGGCAACTTGGCAAGATATCACCAGCAAACAATACGGCTGTCCATTATTGGCGAACTTTGCGCAGGGGTTGGCGCAATCGAATCCTGCGATGATGGGTATGGCAACGGCGTTTGTCGCCGGGGTCAAGGGTATCACCCTATCGGTGCTCGATGTGGAATTGGATGCCGGCACGGCAGGGGGTATGCCGCAGGTCCGCGAATTCACGGGCTTGATTAGTCTTGCGGCCGAAAATCCACTGCCTTTATATACCGCAGCGAGCTCGGTGCTACCGGGCCTTCAGGGAGTGGCACCCCCGGTCGACGGCAAAAGCATTGATCTGCCACTACCAATGGCCGTTCCGGGCGGCCCCAATGTGGTCCCGAAACTGACGATCGTCGATAAATATATCGTGATGTATACGGGTGACAACGTATCGACGTTACTGGATTCACTGACGGGTCAGAGCCTTGAGCCGAATGGATTCTTCGCTATGCGTATGGATTATGCCAAATACATGGAGCTGCTCGTTAAAGGGATGCCAGCGACGACCGGATTCGGCGAGCAAGATCGGCAGCTGATGGAAAGTATGACGAATATCAACGGCGCGATAAGCGGGTCGATGGACTTCGAGGAAAACGGCATCAAGTTCAAGAGCCGGATGGAAATTCGTCAATAAGGAAGCGCAATAGCAAGCTCCCTCACCGAGCTAGCCCGCATATTGCACGAAGGCGGACGATGTATCAGCAATCGTGCCCATATATCAATCAATTACTCCGTGTTCTGGAACCCGGGCCCGGTGCACAGTTTGTCCTGTTCGAAGTCAGGAAAAATCGGCCGTCGTATTCGTTACGATCCTCCTTGATCCATAGCTACGGCTATGGATCGTTAGCCCGATTTCCCCTGAACTCCGAACCCGTCATGCAATATGGGGGCTAGCTACGGTTGGGGTGTACGTCTATCTCGTTTCGACAACCACCACCACGCCGCACTCGCAATTTGCGTTACCAACACAGCGCCAAACGCAACGCGATAACCCATTTCTTCATAGCTGCCCTCACCGTCGGGCCATTGATTGATGATTGCGCCGATGCCCCATTGCGCCGCGAACGCCCACAGAAATACGAGTAGATTGAGACCGGTCGTGACCCGCCCGGACAGTGCCGATGGGAATTCCTGTGACAACGCCGGGTAGCACAATATTCCGGTGCCGCTCACAAACGTAAACACCATCCATAGCATCAACGGGCACTCGGTAGTTCCGGTCACCAACGTCACTTGTACCAGCATGAACAGACTCATGCCGGCGATGGCCACACTCATCGGCCGAACACCGGCGCGGCTCAGTCGGGTCGTGAGTGCGCCGAATAACATAAAGCCTGCGATGAGCGCGAGCACGATAAATGCGAGGTAATTGGCGACGGCGGTGCCGTCCAATCCGCCGACATCCCTTAGCCACGGACCGACCCACAGGGTATGTATCGCGAGCCCGGAGCCTTGCGAAGTCGTGGCCCAGGGCGCAATCGCCCGGAACTCGCGGCTGCGAAATATGTGTGCGACACCGGCGAGTTGCTCAGCAAGAGTATCTTTGCTGCGCGCGCCTTCGCGCTCCGGCACGAGGAAGAACTGTATCGCGGCTACTGCCACGGTCACCGCGGCCAGCACGAGAAATACGCCGCGCCAATCGGTAAACCGTAAGGCGATCTCTACTGGCCTAGTGGCAACGAGTGCACCCAATCCACCGATGGCCATATGCACGCCATTCACGAGCGGCCGTCGCTCCGCCGGAAACCACAGTACGTATGCTTTGAACGCGGCCATCAGACAAGCCGATACGCCGAGCCCGATCAAAGCCCGGCCCACCACCAACGCGGTGACGCTTTCGGATGTCGCGAACACCACTGCGCCGATCGCCGCCGCCACCAACAGCGCCGATTCGGTTCGACGCGGGCCGAAACGGTCCAGTAATACGCCGAGCGGTAACTGAAATGCCGCGAATGTGAAAAAATACGCGCTTGTTAAGAAACCCAAAGCCGTCGCGTCAAGATCGAGTTCGGTAGTCAGCTCCGGCGCGATTAACGCGTTGATGACTCGGTAGAAATACGACAGGAAATACCCCAACGCAAACGGCACGACGACACGTACCGTAATGCTCCAAACCGGGCTTCGGCTCATTCGGTCAGGATAAATCGATATCGTTCAGTATTTGTGCAGTGTCCGTGACGGTCGAAACTGCGTTCCTCGAACCTGACCGTGCGCTGCGCATCTACCATTAAAACAGTGGAGCTCCGTGTGCCGTATTGTTCGCCGATGATAAATGCCGATGCTCGAATTGCGGCACCGTGGTGCGCCGGATCTGTGCTTTCACTGTGGGTCGGGCCGCGTGTCGCAACGAGGTCAAATAGTTGCTGAGTACGCAATTCGGCGCTTGAGTCGAGCATAACCTGCAATCGTGCTTTCCCGTCGACCACTTTGGGCCACGGCGTATTCAGGGCGTCATTGCTGAGTCCATGAATACCCGATTGCAACAATGGCTCGCCGATCCGAACCCGATTGGAGACGTAATACAACGCATCAGTATCGCCGAATACGAGGTTAAATCCGTTGTAGCGATCTGCCGTACTGCGTAGGTGTTCACAGTAGTCCAATCCGCTAACCGAATTCTGTAGAAACTCACTAACCAGCGATCCCCGTGACGGACGTGCCGGATTATTGTCGCCGGGAAGATTGGTCAAAGCGGCTATTCGACCATTGCGGTGAATCCCAAGCCAGGTGCCGCCGGCGATCAGATCCCGGCCCGCCAGTAACATATTGTCACTATCGGGCCAGAACGCCGCGGGCGCGGTGGCACGATGGTGAAACTCGTCTCGATTAGCAGCAACAATCAGCGGGTAGCGTGCATCCGCGCGTAGCGCAAACAGCAGAAAACACATTGCTAGTACTCTATCAAGTTAGTATTGATAGAGTATCAGCCCGGATGGTTCGTGATGGGGTCGGACCTCACGGGAAATCGGGCTATGACAAGTCGATCCGCGCCGGTTCACCACGCCGATAGATCACGCCGACTTTGCCGATCCGTTGGATGGAATGTGCGTGGCTGTGGTCACAGATGAGTGCGAGTTGTTGTTGGCGTTCGTTACGGTCACTGTTGCTCAGGCGAATCTTTAACAATTCATGACGCTTCAATGCCGCATCAATTTCTTCGAGTAGGGCCGGGCTGATTCCGGATGCGCCGACCGTTACGACAACTTTACGGCCATGCGCCATCCCACGCAGTTTCGTAATCTGTTTACTGGTAAGTGGTGTGTCGATGGTTGTGTTCTCGGATGATGGGTCGTGTGGCCGTCGGCGGGTTATAATGGTCTGAATTGTAACGCATCTGTATGCGCCCTATGCCACGATCGCGCTCGTCCAAATCCACTTGGTTGCGGGAGCATCAATCCGATCCGTACGTTAGACGAGCGCAGGCCGAGGGTTACCGCTCGCGGGCGGTGTATAAGTTGATGGAAATGGACCAACGTGACGGGTTGATTCAAAATGGCATGACAGTGCTGGATATCGGTGCCGCCCCGGGCAGTTGGGCGCAATGGGTCCAGCAGCGTATTGGCCGGAGCGGACGCTTGGTGGCGGTCGATCTGCTGCCCATCGAACCCATCGAAAATGTGCAGTTTTTGCATGGTGACATTCGTGATGCCCGGTTGCTGGAGGCACTCGATGAGCTACTGGACGGGAGACACACGGACCTTGTTATTTCCGATATAGCACCCAATATATCCGGTATGGCCTTGGTCGATCAGGCTCGTGGTGCGGAGTTGCTGCGGACGGTACTGAATGTTTGCGAGCGGGTATTGCGCCGGGAGGGTGCACTGCTCGTGAAATTGTTTGAAGGCGAACAGGCGGCCGCCCTGCGGCGCGACTGCGAAATGCGGTTTCAGCGCTGCGTGATTCGCAAACCAAAAGCGTCGCGCGCCCGCAGCCGCGAGTCTTATTTATTGGCTCGGGGCTACCAGCACCGTGCCGGTGGGCCGTAACGGTCGCCCAATGTCGGTTGTATTGCGGTCATTTACAGAGCAAAATCTCTACTGGAAAGGTCGAAACCATAGCGGGTATTGGCCGATAACAGAGCGATCGAGGATCGAACTTGAATAACCTTACCAAGAATCTCATTTTGTGGTTGGTCATAGCCATGGTGCTCATGGCGGTTTTTAAGAACTTTACACCGCAAAATCTGGCCGGCGCGGGTGAACTGAGCTACTCCACGTTCATCAATGAAGTGGAAATCGGGAATATCAAGACCGTTACGATCGACGCCGATGGACAGAAGATCGAAGGGATACGGCAGAACGACGAGAGGTTCTTTACCTATGCCCCCGAAGATCCCGAGTTGGTTACGCAACTGCTGAAAAACGGGGTGGTGATCAAGGCGGCGAAACCGGAAGAGGGGTCGTTGTGGACGACGCTCCTGGTGAGTTGGTTCCCGTTGTTGCTGCTGTTCGGAGTATTCATCTTTTTCATGCGCCAGCTGCAGGGCGGCGGCGGGCGCGGTGCGCTGAGTTTCGGGAAAAGCCGGGCGCGCCTGCTGAACGAGGAAAAGAATAAGATCACGTTTGCGGACGTGGCCGGAGTTGAGGAGGCGAAGGAAGAAGTTCAGGAATTGGTGGAGTTTTTGAGTGATCCGTCCAAATTCCAGAAGCTCGGCGGACGCATTCCGCGCGGTGTGTTGATGACGGGAAGTCCCGGTACCGGTAAAACGCTGCTCGCGAAAGCGATTGCCGGTGAAGCCAAAGTACCGTTTTTCTCGATTTCCGGATCCGATTTTGTCGAGATGTTCGTCGGCGTGGGCGCCTCCCGGGTGCGCGACATGTTTGACCAGGCCAAGAAACACGCGCCCTGTATCATCTTCATTGACGAAATTGACGCCGTTGGGCGCCAGCGTGGCGCCGGATTAGGCGGTGGTCACGACGAGCGCGAGCAAACCCTGAACCAGTTACTGGTGGAGATGGACGGCTTTGAGGGCAGCGAAGGTGTAATCGTTATTGCCGCTACCAACCGCCCGGATGTGCTCGATCCGGCCTTGCTGCGCCCGGGCCGATTCGACCGCCAGGTACATGTGCCGCTGCCCGATATTCGTGGCCGCGAACAGATTTTACGGGTACATATGCGCAAAGTGCCGTTGGCGGACGATGTCGAACCGCGCACGATTGCGCGCGGTACACCGGGTTTTTCCGGCGCCGATTTGGCAAATCTGGTCAACGAGGCTGCACTATTTGCAGCGCGTGCCGGGCGCCGTGTGGTGGATATGGAGCAGTTCGAATTGGCCAAGGACAAGGTATTGATGGGCGTCGAACGCCGTTCCATCGTGATGCCCGAAAAGGAACGCCTGAATACCGCATATCACGAATCCGGTCACACCGTGGTTGCCAAGGTGCTGGAAAATTCCGATCCGGTCCATAAAGTCACGATCATCCCTCGTGGTCGTGCACTCGGACTCACAATGCAGCTTCCGGAGGAAGATCGCTATAGCCACGACCGTGAGTATTTACTATCCACCATCGCGGTATTGACGGGCGGTAGAATTGCCGAAGAAGTATTCATGAATCAGATGACCACCGGCGCTTCCAACGACTTCCAGCGGGCCACCGAACTCGCGCAGAAAATGGTGTCGCAATGGGGTATGAGCGACGAACTCGGCCCACGGGTGTACGGCGAGAACGAGTCCGAAGTGTTTTTAGGACGGGATGTGACGACCCACCGCAATCTCAGTAATGCCGTCGCAGAACGCGTCGATACAGCGGTAACCCGGATTATCGACGAGCAATATGCTCGTGCACGCACCATCATCGAGGACAATCGCGACAAGATTGAAACCATGGCTAAAGCCTTGATGGAGTGGGAGACTCTGGATGCCGAGCAGATCGACGATATTATGGCAGGGCGCCCGCCGCGCCCACCGTCATCCGGCCGGGACGATTCCAAGTCGAATGGCCATGGTGCCGAGAGCAAATCCGCCGACGGTAAGCCGGTCGTTGAGCCCCGCGTCGATAGGCCGGCGGGCGACCAGGCGTAACATCGTACGACGCGTTCCCTAGGTTGCCGGGCCCGCCTGATTGGTAACGATGGCGGCTACCGACGAGGTGTTGGATTGCAACGGACGTTCGCTCGCGCTCACGCGCAGCGCCATCATGGGCGTGTTGAACGTGACCCCCGACTCTTTTTCCGACGGTGGCCGTTGGTTCGAGCCGGCTGATGCGGTTCGTCACGCGGTCGAAATGGCCGCGGCCGGTGCCGATATTATCGATATTGGTGGCGAATCGACCCGTCCCGGAGCAATGCCGGTCAACACGCAACAGGAAATTGACCGAGTCATTCCGGTTATTGAAGCGCTGCATGCAGCACTCGATATACCCATTTCGATCGATACTTCGAAGCCTGAAGTGATGGCCGCCGCGGTGGCGGCCGGTGCGGGCTTTATCAACGACGTGCGGGCCCTGCGTGAAGCGGGCGCGATCGAAACCGTGGCTCGGTTAGAGGTGCCGGTATGTCTTATGCACATGCTTGGTGAGCCGCGCACCATGCAGATCGCGCCGGCGTACAATGATGTCACGGCTGAGGTTGCTGCGTATCTCGCAGCCCGGCGCGAGGCGTGTGTCGAGGCGGGTATTAGTGCCCAGCGAATACTGCTGGACCCGGGTTTCGGTTTCGGCAAAGGCGTTGAACACAATTTGCAGTTATTGCGAGATTTGCCGGCGCTGGCCCGGTTGGGCGCGCCGTTGCTGGTCGGATTGTCACGCAAATCAATGTTACAGCGATTGCTCGGCCTGGATGTCGACGAGCGGCTCCACGGCAGCGTGGCATTGGCGCTCATTGCGGTTCAGAATGGTGCACGTGTCGTGCGCGTGCACGATGTGGCACCCACCTGCCAGGCGCTACGGCTCTGGGAGCACGTCGCTGCGGGGCCACAATGATGTACGGTGATGGCCGCACCGTGGTTGCCGATGGTGTGAATAGGCCTCGAATTGGGACTTGAAATCGGGCCCTAGAATATTTAATATTGCACCTTAAGTACAAACGCTAACACTCTGAAATAGCGCAGAAATCAAATTATTTTCGGAGATTCGGATCATGCCCGGTAAGTTCTTTGGTACAGACGGTATTCGCGGCCGTGTCGGCGACGAGCCGATTGCGCCGGAAACCATGCTCAAACTCGGCTGGGCGGCCGGCCGCGTATTCGGCGCCGCTAACGGTACGCCGGGTAAAGTCATCATTGGTAAGGACACGCGCGTGTCCGGCTACCTGCTGGAATCTGCGTTGGAAGCGGGTTTGTCCGCCGCCGGGATCGATATTTCTCTATTGGGGCCGATGCCGACGCCCGGCATTGCCTACCTCACGCGGACCGCCCGCGCACGGGCCGGAATCGTAATCAGCGCATCCCATAATCAGTACGAGGACAATGGCATCAAGTTTTTCTCGACCGAAGGTGCGAAGTTGGCGGATGGTGTTGAGCAACAGATCGAAGCCATGATGGAACAGCCGATGCGCACCGTGGAGTCGTCGGCGCTCGGCAAAGCCGAACGTTTTCCCGATGCGGCAGGACGTTACATTGAATTTTGTAAAAGTACGATTCCGCACCGGCTGAGCTTAAAGGGCCTCGATATCGTCGTCGACTGCGCCCACGGCGCGGCCTACCACGTTGCGCCGGACGTGTTTGCGGAATTGGGCGCGACCGTAACCGCGATCGGAGACGCTCCAAACGGCTTTAACATCAATAGCGAGTGTGGGTCCACCTACCCGCAATTCGTGCGCAGCAAAGTACTTGAACTTGGCGCTGATGTCGGTATCGCTCTGGATGGTGACGGCGACCGCGTGATCTTAGTGGACGCAGCGGGACGTTACGTGGACGGTGACCAGATTTTGTACATCCTGGCGCGATGGCGCAAACAAACCGGCCAACCCGGCGACGGTATCGTCGGTACATTGATGAGCAACTTTGGGCTCGAGCGGGCCTGCGGCGACCACGGTATTTCATTTGAACGCGCGCGAGTCGGGGATCGCCACGTCATGGAGTGTTTGGTGCAGCACGGTTGGTTACTGGGCGGCGAGTCCTCGGGGCATATAATCTGTTTGGACAAAAGCACCACCGGCGACGGAATCATCGCGGCATTAGAAGTGTTGCACGTCATGATTGCGCAAAATCGATCACTGGCGGAACTGACCGACGGCATGGACGTTTACCCGCAAACGATGATTAACGTACGTCTGGATGGGGACGGAAGCAGCCGCCGGGCGATCAATGTCGATCATTCAGAAACCGTACAAGACGCGCTGCGGACTGTGCGCTCGGAGCTTGCAGGGCACGGCCGGGTGGTGTTGCGGCCATCCGGTACTGAGCCCGTGGTGCGGGTAATGGTCGAAGGCAACGACGCGGATCAAATTGCTCGTTTAGGGCAATATTTAGCGGACGCAGTTGAATCCGCGGCGTGCACTGCGCCGGCGTGACTATTCGCTCGCGGACCAGCGGGCGCGTTGCTTTATCCCAAGGCGACCGGTAACATCCGGCTCCGCTCATTTGGTTCGTCGTTGCATTGCGGTGGGCGCGATTCCAACGGGCCCGGATATTTCACGACGGCGGACGATGGATCAAGAGTTCTTTCAATACTTAAATTGGATATGCCGTATTTAGGGGTAGGCGGCCGCCGCACCGTGATTCCTGCTCAAATTCAGGAAAAACACGAATTATCCATACTAGGAGTCTCCCATGCGACGTCGCATTGTCGCCGGTAACTGGAAAATGAATGGCACCCAGTCCGACGCATCGGCGCTGGTACGAGCTATCAGTGTGGATCTTAATCGCGATTCGGCGGTGCAGGTAGTGCTGTGTCCCCCTTTTATCTTGATACCGACAGTGGCGACACTACTGACTGGGCAGCAGGGGATTGAGTACGGTGGCCAGAATCTGGATGTCCATGACCATGGCGCCTACACCGGTGAAATCTCCGCGCCAATGTTGCGGGATTTCGGTTGTCGGTATGTCATCGTTGGCCATTCCGAGCGACGGGCGCTGTATGGCGACACCGACGACCTCGTTGCTGCCAAATCTCGAAAGGCATTAGACAGCGGTCTAACCCCGATAGTGTGCGTTGGCGAATCCTTGAGGCAGCGCGAGCAAAATACCACGGAGTCCGTGGTTGGCGCACAACTCGATGCCGTGGTGGCCGGAGTCGGCAGCGCACGTTGCGCCGAGATCGTTGTCGCCTATGAACCGGTATGGGCGATTGGCACGGGACGGTCGGCCACACCCGTCCAAGCGCAGAGCGTACATCGGTTTATTCGGGATCGTTTGGCCGCCGCAAACGATGCGCGGGCGGCTGACATACCAATTCTGTACGGTGGTAGTGTCAAACCTGACAATGCCTCGGCGTTGTTTGCGGAGCCGGATATTGACGGTGGCCTGATCGGCGGGGCCGCGTTGTCGGCTGCGGATTTCCTCGCGATTTGCCATGCGGCGGCCTGATCGCGATGGCGATTTCGCGAACCCGTACTGCATTCATTACAATAGCGGCATAGATTAACGACGATCGGTCGTAGCAAACCCAATTGATAACGGCGCGGGTGCCGCAACCGCTATAACGGTCGCGGGCTCGAGTGCTCAGGTGGAGTCGTATGCTAGTTAATGTGTTATTGGTAGTGTTCATCGCAACGGCAATCGCCATGGTGGTGCTGATTCTATTGCAGCAGGGCAAAGGCGCGGATGCGGGCGCGGCATTTGGTGGTGGCGGTGGATCGCAAAGCGTGTTTGGGAGCCGTGGTTCGGCTAATTTCCTGAGTAGGGTGACCGCGGTCCTGGCCGCAATATTTTTTGTCTGTAGT
>JAOTWM010000045.1 GCA_029862885.1 Gammaproteobacteria bacterium | reverse complement strand
CAAGCCCCGGACGTGATTCAAATCGGTGAAATTCGCACGCAAGAGTCCATGGAGAATGCAATCGTATTCTCTGAGACGGGCCATATGTGCC
Source organism: Gammaproteobacteria bacterium (assembly GCA_029862885.1). Lineage (GTDB taxonomy): Bacteria > Pseudomonadota > Gammaproteobacteria > Arenicellales > JAOTWM01 > JAOTWM01. The sequence goes on along the minus strand of JAOTWM010000045.1, from coordinate 19,364 downwards.
TCGCCACGTTGCACGCAAATAATACCTATCAGGCATTGGATCGAATTATCAACTTCTTCCCTGAGGAGCGCCGAAATCAGTTATTTATGGACTTATCTATGAATCTGACTGCGTTGATTTCACAGCGGTTGCTTAAGGTCAAAGGCCGCGAGGGTCGGGTGCCGGCGGTCGAGATCATGATCAATTCGCCGTTGATCTCCGACATTATTTTGAAGGGTAAAGTGCATGAGATCCGCGATGTCGTGGCGAAATCGACCGAGGCAGGCATGCAGACCTTCGATCAATCATTGTTCAACCTGCACGAGTCCGGCCTGATCGAATACGATGAAGCGATCCGCAACGCCGATTCGCAAAATGATCTTCGCCTCAGATTCAAGTTGGAAGGCAAAGACGCCAAAACCCAAGATCTTGGCGAAAGCATGCGCAACGTTACGTTCTAAGACGTCACCGGCGTGGGGCCGCGGGGGTCTCTCACATCCAGCGTATGCATTTGGGTATCGTATACCCGCGTCGGCGAGTCGAGCGGTACAATCGACATACTCGCGCAGAGGTGTGCTCGTGAACCCCACGGTTTCGGTGACCGCTGCTATTGAGTGTTCGGTATCGAGCTAATAATTTCCGTATGTTTTCCTGTTATGCCAGGCGAAATTTATAGCGTGGATTTAAAGCCAACCCTGCCTGGTAATCGCGAGTGCGACGACTGTGCGTAAAATATTGCCGGTGAATCGACGCGTTTGGACGATTCTTGCGATTCTCATTGCATTGATCGGCGGCGGCACCGGTGCACGCGTGCTGACCACCCAAACCGGGGTGTGCGGCATCGGCATTGCCGCCGACGCCGCCGACGCCGAGCGCCTACGGCGATTTGCCGAGGGTCTGCCGCTGCAATACGTCGATGCGTTCAGTAATGTAGTGAGCTATATCCATATCCACGGTCGGCTACCGGAGTGTTATTTGACTAAGCGCGAGGCGCAGCGGCAGGGATGGTCGCCCGGTACTCGGTTGTGGAATGTCGCGCCGGGCACCGCGATTGGTGGCAATCGATTCGGCAATCGCGAGCAGCGCCTGCCACGCCAGTATAACAACCGCTACGTCGAAGCCGACCTCGATTATGACGGACGCAAGCGTGGCGCTAAGCGTTTGGTATTTGTCGAGGGTGCGCCCGGCAAATGGCTAATCTGGGTGACGGTCGATCATTACCAGTCGTTCCGTAAGGTTCCTGCGCCATGAGCGTTAAGCGTTGTGTATTGGACGGTTCATCGCTCGATTCGTTCGCATCGATCTTCGCGGCTCTCGCCGAGCAATTGGAATTTCCAGATTGGGCGCGGCCAAATCGGGACGCGCTGTGGGATTTGCTGATGATCGAGATCGCCGGCCCTATTGAAATCGTGTGGCGCGAGTGGCAACAATCGGAGCGTCAACTTGGCTCCGAATTTGCCGGAATTCACAGCTTGTTAACCAACGTTGCCGCGGAACGCGAGGATTTTTCCTTATGTTTGCCTAGGGCTGCGAGCGCCACCGATTTGATCGAGATCGATAGTCTGGATCATCTGGTCCTGACGGTGGTGGATATCGGCGCGACCTGCCGATTCTACTGCGACGTATTGGGTTTTGCGGAGATTACCTTTGGCGGTGGCCGTAAGGCACTGCGTTGCGGCTCACAGAAAATCAATTTACACGTCTGCGGTCAGGAACTCGAGCCCAAGGCCGAACGACCGGTGCCGGGCAGTGCCGATCTGTGCTTCATTACCACCGCGCCGATTGCAGTAGTGGTCGAGCGACTGCAGGCGCATTCAGTGTTGGTGTTGGAAGGGCCAGTACTGAGGACCGGCGCGATGGGGCCAATCGACTCCGTGTATTGCCGCGATCCCGACGGTAATCTTATCGAAATTGCCAAATACCGATAGACCCAGTCTAGCCCGCATATTGCACGAAGGCGGACGATGTGTCAGCAATCGTGCCCATATATCAATCAATTACTCCGTGTTCTGGAACCCGGGTCCGGTGTACAGTTTGTCCTGTTCGAAGTCAGGAAAGATCGGCCGTCGTATTCGTTACGATCCTCCTTGATCCATAGCTACGGCTATGCATCGGCGGACGATCGCACCGACTACTTAGCCCGATTTCCCCTGAAATCCGAACCCTTCATGCAATATGCGGGCTAGTACGTCCGGCGCACAGCGTTACGACAAAGAGATGGCTATTTCGGGACATAAACCATGTATATCCCTTTAACTTTCCGAAGCTAAGTTGTTTCCGGGCCCGGTCTGAATCAGCGGGATTCGATATTCCGCCTGATTTCGCACGAAAATACACAGATATACCGTTGATTAATAGAATAAATAATTGATTGTCCCAAATTGGACCTCTTCTTGAGTAGAGCGGTTGGCAGCACCACACCTAATCGTTGCAATGATTTGCAATTTCGGTTTGCAAAGGCGCAGTTTGACGACTACGTTTAATAGTGTGGGGGACTTTTTAAGTCTCAATAAACGTTAATCATGGCGCTGTTCGCAGCGTGCTTTGGATCGCTCGCGATCAGACGGGGGGGTACACGGCGTCCCAGGATTAAATAACCATGGGTATTAATCCTAGCCAATCCAGACTGGCGCTTCTAGGGGAGTGTCTGCTCGTATGCCTCTCGCAATGAAAAGCCTGCAATGGTCAGCGGTGAGGTAAAGGTTTCATGATATACAACGGCGACGCCCTGTCGGTCCAAGAGCACGACGAGAACATTAACTATGTGCTGCCCGAGGAAGGCGGCAATTTATGGGTGGACTATCCAATGGTTGCGGAGTCTTTTAAAAACAAAAAAATAGTGATGGAACTCATTAATTTCTTGCATAAGCTGGAAGTCGCGACCCGAGCGGCCGAGTTTGTATCCTACGCGATGCCAAACGAGACCGCGGAGCAAGATCTGCCTGCTGAGTATCTTGAGAATTCTGTGATATTTCCAAGCGGGGAAGAACGGAGTCGTTCGGAATTTCATGTGCCGTTCGAACCGCGGACTCCGAAATTTAGCAATGAGGTGATAGCGGGGTTAACGAACTAGTCCGACATCGGGTGGGATTTGCCGGTCGGGAAGTGGGAGTGTATTTGCTAGTGAAGCTGAAAACAAAAATATTGTTGATATTGGTGCCGCTCATACTGGTGCCCATGACGACGCTCGGCTTCATCGCCTACGACCATCTTCATGACACGTCGAAGAGCAAGGCGCTCGATCAGGTGGCCTCCACGATGCATCTGGTTAAAGTTTACACCGACTCCCGTATCCAAGCGGTCGAGGCAGATGTTATGCTTTTTTCCAAGTCGGCTTTGCTGCATCGTTATCTTAGTATTGCCGATGAAGCCAAGCGTTACGATATCTTGCAGTTGCCTCTGCTCCATTTGTTCTCCAATTATCAGGAGGCACATCCGGAATACTACGAGATCCGTGTCTTGCTCCGGGATGGTTATGAGGACACGAGATCCGTTACTAGGGATGTTCCGAATGTTACCAACGACGAGCGGGGCACCGAGTATTTTCAGAACATGGTCCGCTCCGGGAATTCGGTCTATTCCGAGTATCTGAACAACCCCGATAACAATGAACTTGCGCTCGTAGTCGGTAAGAAGATTGAATTCAATGACCGCGCCTATGATCCGATTCTCGCCGAACCCACGCTTCGTGGGTATCTCGTGATAACTGTCGATCTCGAATTCTTGCGCGAGCAGGCGGTGGGCGCCCGCCTGGGCGAGCGGGGGGCGGTGTTCTTCACCGATGCGAGGGGGCGGATTGTTGCCCATCGAGAGGAAAGCAAGGTGGGTACATACATCGATCCTAGTATCATGGCCCAGGTGCTCAAGCCTTCGGCTGGAAGCAGCGCATATTTGCGCGACGTCGGCGGCGAGCAAGTTTTTGTTGGCGGTGTGTCGGTGCGAGACAACCTAGTGCTGATGTCCGTTTTGCCTCAAGCCGACCTAATTGCCGCGGAACGCAAGCTTGCAATAATAGTGGCTATTACCACCCTGGGCTCAATCATCGTAATAACTCTAGCGCTATTTGCGGCGTTAAAGTCTTTGCTGCTCAAACCGATTCGGAAGCTCGAGATGGCGTCAAAGGAGGTCGGCCGCGGCAATCTGAACATTGCTATCGATTTACCCCGGGGAGATGAACTTGGGGATTTGGCGAAATCCTTCGAGGAGATGAGCGAGAATCTGCGTCGTTCTGGTGATGAAATTAAGTATTTGGCCTACCACGACAGCCTCACCGGTCTCCCGAACAGGCGTATGTTCCGGGACTACCTGGTCCGGACATTGGAGCGAGCCAAAAGGGACCGGCAATCTTTGGCTCTGCTGTTTTTGGATCTGGATAATTTCAAGCGCGTGAACGACGCACTGGGACATCAATTCGGGGATAAGTTGCTGCAGGAACTGGCTAACAGGATTTCTCGTTGTGTGCGACGTGCTGATATCGTGGCGTGGGCTGGGGATGAGTCCGATAGAGTACCAGAGACGGTGGCCCGGCTTGGCGGCGATGAGTTCATGATCCTGTTACCACACCTTAAGGACAAGATCGAAGTCGAGATAGTGGCACGACGTATCCTGGAGTCCATCTCGCAAAGGTTCACAATAGAGGGCATGAATTTGGAAGTCGGCGCCAGTATCGGAATCACTATTGGCCCGGCTGATGGCCAAAACGTTGATAGCCTCATAAAGAATGCGGATATAGCCATGTACGCGGCCAAGGAGCAGGGCAAAGGCAATTACCAGTTCTTTTCCGCTTCAATGCAATCGCTAGTGCTTGAGCGCATCGCGCTGGAAAACGATCTCAAAAAGGCGTTTGGACGAAACGAGCTCTTTTTGGAATATCAACCTCAAGTGCATGCGCGGAGTGGCAGGATTACCGGAGTCGAAGCATTGGTACGTTGGCAGCATCCCGAATTGGGCTTGCTACTACCGAGCAAGTTCATACCGCTGGCAGAGGAGACAGGGCTGATCGCCCGGCTGGGCGAGTGGGTACTTCGAGCGGCCTGCATTCAAGCTAGGAAATGGCAGAGCGCGGGATTCGAACCCATTCGAATGGGGGTAAACATTTCCAAGCTTCAGTTGGATAGGCTCGAACTAAAACTGACCGTACAACAGATACTAGCGGAAACCGGATTGGACGCCCAATACCTTGATCTCGAATTGACAGAGAGCTGTATCATGCGAGTCGATGAGCCGGCGTTCGATACCTTGAGCGAGTTAAAGAAACTTGGCGTACAGATTTCCATGGACGATTTTGGAACGGGTTATTCCTCGTTGAGTTCGCTCAAACACTTGCCGATTTCCACGCTCAAGATCGATCAGAGTTTTATCAAGGACATCTGCACAGAGACCGATGGCGGGGGAATCATCTCGGCGGTTATCGCAATGGCGCGAAGCATGAATCTCAATGTCACCGCGGAAGGCGTGGAAGAGTACCGGCAGCTCGTATATCTGCGTAATAATGGTTGTGACACCGTTCAAGGCTATCTAGTCAGTCGCCCCGTTGGTGCCGAGAAAATCCCCGCGTTATTCGAACACGAGAAGATTTCCACCGCTTGGGCCGACTTCACTGCGGAACCTATCCCGCAACTCGTGGCGAGCGACCAAAATAACGAGCCAAGGATCTACAGTTTCATGGAGGCAAAATTGTCTAAGACTATCCCGACGAAGTCGACTGCCGAGTCGGACCGTCGGGTCGGGTCGGACCTCGTTGGGTGACGATGATCTCCTGATAGGCCAGGGTCGGCGCATCATTCGATTGATGGCTGGATCTCGCTCGAGCATTTAACAAAGTTCGCAGTCGACCCTAGTCTTGGCTACTCGCGTAGTGTTGCGGTATCGCAGGAGAGGGTCCGCTACGGCCTCGAACACGGCCTTGACTGTGGCCCATGCCGCATCGTCAGCGGTCCGGATTCTGCACTTACCCCCGAGCACGTCTGGCCCCGATACTTCCATCTTCGGGCCGCCCGATAATGTTGTGAGTCCGCGCCCGGTATCCTTGAAATCGAATGCACCAATAGGAACTATCTATTGGACGCCGGCCTGTCGATCTGCTGAGGTATTACGCTCATAAACTCAACGGCCCGATATTATGACTGATCGCCTTAGCGCCGCCACATCCACCGCCGGACATAACCGGCACGATACACTGATACCGCGCCCCCGTATCCAACCGGTCAGCCCGGTGGAACGGTTGTTGCTGGGGCCCGGCCCGACCAGCGTTCATCCGCGTGTGCTCGGCGCCACCGCCGCCCCGACGGTTAGCCACATCGACCCGATATTTATCAGCATTATGGAAGAGGTCAAAGAATTATTGCGATACGCGTTTCAAACCGAAAATGCGTTCACCGTGCCGATCTCCGGGCCGGGATCGGCCGCGATGGAGGCCAGTTTTGTGAATCTGCTTGAACCCGGCGATAAGGTCATCATATGCCGTAACGGTGTATTCGGTAATCGTATGGTACAAATCGCGGAGCGGTGTCGTGCCGTTGTAGTGGCCATCGACGACGAATGGGGTGAGCCCGTTGACCCCGAGAAATTGCGGCAAGCGTTACAAGCCCATCCGGACAGTAAAGTGGTTGCGTTCGTGCATGCTGAGACTTCGACGGGCGTGCTTTCCGATGCCGAAGCATTGTCCGCTCTGGCCCGAGAAGCTGGTTGCTTAACGATCGTAGATACCGTCACGTCGTTGGTGGGCGTGCCATTATTCATCGATGCTTGGGGCATCGACGTGGCGTATTCCGGTAGTCAGAAATGTTTATCCTGCCCGCCAGGATTATCGCCAACGACTTTTAGTAAAGCCGCCATCGACCGTATCCGCGCGCGCCAGACTCCGGCTCAAAGTTGGTTTCTGGATGTCGGTCTGTTGCTCTCGTACTGGAGCGACGATAGTCGTGTGTATCATCATACCGCGCCGGTAAATGCGATTTACGGTTTGCGCGAAGCGCTGCTGATGGTCGCGGAAGAGGAACTGCCAGCGGCATGGTCCCGGCACAGTCTTCATCAGCGGGCGCTGAGCGTCGGGCTCGAAGCGCTCGGACTTGAGCTACTGGTTGCGGAACGATATCGGCTTGCGCCGCTGACGACAGTGCGTATTCCGGCGAACATTGCCGATAAGACGGTACGTGCGCATCTGCTCGATCGGTTTGGTATTGAAATTGGTGCGGGATTGGGGCCGCTGGCCGGCAAGGTTTGGCGCATCGGGCTGATGGGGAAGAACAGCGCATCGACGTCGGTATTAAGGTGTCTCGAGGCCCTGAATGCGGTGTTAATCGAGCTGGGTGCTGACCTGGCGCAGGGTATCGCGGTAGAGCGGGCGGAGTCGCTCTATCGCAGCAACGCGGGGTCACGTTAACGGTTGCCGCGGTGCGCTGAGTGGGTAGTTTGTGCTGATAGTAGGCTACGAGGTACGGACGCAGTTTATGGTGATTCAGATAGTTGGGTTGCTTCGTATTATCTTTTTTCCGCAGATCGCGTTGTGGTTACCGGAATTTATCTACGGTAAGTAATAAAGACTACTTCCCTTGTATTAGTTTCGGGTCGATATTTCACTCGTTTCCGAAAGGCGATTAAGAAAGATACGGGCCGCATCGCAACGCACCGTAGTGCACGGAGTTTCCAGATATTTGCGATAGTATTGCTGCGCGAGTTCGGCTTCACCATAGATATGATGGAGCCGTGCGCGAAGGTAATATCGGTCACCTGGTATAATGGCCGCGTCGGCACCCGATTGACGCGCCCAGGCCGAGCTCCACAAATGCAACCAGCTGTCTCGTAACATAAACATGCTCCGATTCAGGCCTTTGCGTACCTGAAACCAGAAGTCATAGCGATTGAATACCGACCCGTCTCGATAGAATGACTCCTTAAACGCCATTTTCCCACGTAACTCATGATAAGTCGGAATCTCTCTACTGCCCCGCTCCGATAATTGATCGGCGAATCCAAAGTAAGGAACACCGCTCCACACATCGACAAAGACTGTGCCCAGCGAAGACTGTGTCCGTACCGCTACGTGCGGCGATAGCTTGTCTTTCGCGTTATAAAGCGAATAGGTTTCGACATCGTCGATGTGTCCCTGCAATAGGTAGGCGATAACGCCATTGACCTGGTCGCACCAGCCATAACCGCGCATGAGCGATGCAAACAATAGCTGATCGATCGGTTTATGGAATAGCTCGATCTGATTAATGATCAACTGATCAGTCGCTTGGTATACATTACCCAGCGTGGCGCGCGGGTCGTCGCGCGGCGGTGCCAATCGGGCGATTAGGTCGCGCTTCCACTGCGCGCGCATCTTTAAGTCGAGCGCGAACGCGCTGAATCTGACGGGGAGCGATGCGTCCGACTCCCAGGTGCGGCGATCAACAAGAAAGTAATCGCTATTGGCCTCGATATAACTGAACAACCACGGTCGCGGTATCGGAACAATATACAACAACACACCAACTACGACGGCGGACGTTGCCGCCGCCGCAAAAATTTTAGTGGCTCGAATCAAATTGCAATACGTCTATTTGGATCTGCGGCCGACCATGGTAGCGTGCAGCAAACCAAACGACCACCACTGTGGCTTATTCGGCGAGGTCCCGCACAGCCGGTATCATTAAAGACAATGTCCAAATCCAGTGCCAGTCCCGAAGACGAACTCAGCCGGCGTGCCCGGCGGGCGCTCAACACCGATTCGGTGGCGTCGATTCCACCGGCCGTGTATCCGGGTCGGCAACCGTTGGCCGGCCCTAGAGTCCGACTCGAACCGCTCGATCCGCGCCGGCATTGCGATGGATTGTTCGCAATCGGTCACGCCGACGAGACCGCGCTCGCACTATGGGAATATTTGCCGTACGGCCCGTTCGCAGGTCGTACCGCGATGCACAATTGGATGCGACAATGTGCGGCGTCCGCGGATCCGGTTTTTTGTGCGTTACGCGATATTCAGTCGGAGTGTTTGATGGGTATGGCCTCGTTTCTGGAGATTCGACCCATGATCGGCGTTATCGAGATCGGTCATATTTGGTTGGCGCCGCCGTTTCAGAAAACGCCTCAGGCCACCGAAGCGTTGGTGCTGATGATGCGGCATGCATTTAATGACCTAGACAATCGCCGTTTGGAATGGAAGTGTAATGCGTTAAATCTTCCGTCACGAAACGCTGCGCTACGGCTCGGTTTTCGTTACGAAGGGGTGTTCTATAACCACAACATCGTCAAGGGAAATAACCGAGACACCGCGTGGTATTCGGTTCTCGACTCGGAATGGCCGGCAGTGCAGGCCAATCTCGAACGCTGGCTCGCGGCTGAAAACTTCGATTCCGACGGGCGCCAACGCTCATCGTTGAGTTCGCTTAACAAAGCGCTGTGGTGATCAGTCAACCCGCGACTGATTTCTTAACGGCGCCGATTGTCCGACAGAGATTCCACAGCTACGATTCGCGCGGGCAGGAGTGAAATCGATGCAACGACGAAAGCAACCTTAGCGAGGCCGCGAAACGCCGACCGCGAGGAGAATTTCGGGGAACCCATGTCCCCGATCCTCGATAGGCCGCCACCGAGTAACTGAGTTCCCCGGGGCGGCTTATCCGTTATCGGGGCCGCCCCGGGGTACGTCAGAAGTGGCGCGCGAGCCCGAGCGTAAAGATCAACGGATCAACATCGATCTTGTCGTTACTGAGTTTGTCCTCGGCGGTCAAATCCATATACAACAGGCCAGCGTGAAAATTCCACAGCGACGCCTGACTGAATGGAACATCGATGCCGATCTGTGCGCCCAAGACGAAGTCGTTGTCGAAATCGCGGCTTCGGGTTTCGCCAAGTGCGTTATAACTGACGCTGCCGAGGTTAACGAGGCCGATAAATGGCCCAACGTAAAGATCGGCGCGGTGGTCCGGTGTAAGATGGAAGTTAGGTCCGATGGTCAACGAAGCGAAGCTCACGTCGTCTTCGTCTGTTTCCCACCGCTCGCCAATATCCAGCATGTATTCCGAATCGAGGCCCGCTAAAATCAAGGCGGCTTCCAAGCCTAGCCTATCGCTGAAATGATACTCGGCACTGATACCCGCACCGAAACCATCGTCGAACGAGTCGTTGGAGGCGCGCAGTACCCCACCCGGCGTTGATGATTCGGTGAAGTCATCGCCGGTCGGGTACAGTAGAGCGAGAAACGGCCGTAGTGTCCATCGTGCTACGCGATCCACCACCACCTGGGTCTCGCAAATCGCGCTCGCGCCGGCGGAATTTGTGGCGGTACCGCGCAGCGTATAGGTGCCTGGCTCGGAGAAGGTAACGGTATTCGGATACGGCGGTGCGACCGTCATTACTTGAACACCTGTGCCGTCCAGCACTTCAACGGCGATGTCGCCGCCCTGCCAGGAGCCGCTCACTGCAACTTCAATGGGCATGTCTACCTGTGCCGATGCCGGATCCACAGTGATGGCGCAGTTCGGTGCAGCCACCGGTGCGGGCGCGGGCGCTGCTGCAGCGACCGGTTTCGCGGCGGTGTCGGAACCGTTGTAGGCCAGATTCAGGCAGATTTTCGGCACCGTAAAGGAATGGGTCGTAATATTCTGCCCCGAATCGGTCGGCACTTCGATTTCAAAGGTGTCATAGGATTGATCGCCAGCCAGACAAGTCGGATTCGTCGAGGCAGGTTTGCCGCGCTTTCGCCACGCCATCCATTGGAAACTGTCGCCAGGTGTGACCGTGCCCTCGCTTATGCCTTCGCCGTTCGCCACGGCACCGAATAACGGCTCCGCCGCATCCGCAAGGCCATTCTCGACGAGGATCTGACGCAGATCGTCTTCGTACTTGATAAACAGGCTCTGTAAATCGGCGACACTATTGGCCTGCGACCCTTCGGATAGCGAATTGCGTCCGCCCAGAGCATTGACACGGTTCTTCAAGGGGAACCCCGCACAGACATCGTTGGTGGCCGCTGAGGCTGGCCGCGGCACCGCCATTAAGACCACCGCAACGGCGCACATTGTCATAAACGCGACGGTTACTTTGACTGCATAAGCGGCGTCTTTTTTGCTGATTGAAGTTTTCATTATGGTTGTCTCTGTGTCATGGTTGTCTCTGTGTCGGTAAATTAGGCGAATGTACCTTGTCGGCCGCGGATCGCAGATCGGCAACTGAAATCGCGCGGCCGGCACGCCGACCCTATCTCGCGCCTCCGGTGTCGGCACTGACCAGCGTCAGGCATCCAACTTGGCGCAGCCCCTCAGCCCTGGCAATAGATGGGGCGAACAACGTGACGGAACCGCCGATCAAAGGCACGGGCCAGGTAATTACATCGGACCCTGAAGCCAACTCGAATCGTAACAACCTATGCAGTCTCCCCGCAATAGTGTAGAAATCCCATAGCGTGTTTTGTCACGAACTATTTTAAGTTACAACAGCCGTCCGCTGAGGAGGAGCCAATGGTTGAGTCGGGCGCCCCAATAATAGTCTGGGGAATCAATAATGAATATGAAACGTTGCGTGACGTGCTATTGGGAATACCGCAATTCTACCGCTGGGTGGATGCCGGGCCCCTTACCAAACGTACGCTACTGAACGCCGAGCAGCTGGGGGCGAAATTCGATCTGCAATTGGCCATGGCACAGCACGCGGAGATGGTGCGAGCATATGAATCTGCCGGTGTGACCTGCCACTTCTTGGATTCGGATGAGGTGTTGCACCGCCATTTCTTTGCCCGTGATTCCAGCGCCATGACTCCGTGGGGTGCTTTGATTTGCCATATGCAACTTAAATGCCGTCGCGCCGATTACGTCACCGCGATTCGCTTCTATCAAAATGCGAACATACCGATTTGGAATATGGTCAGCGCCGGTCACTTCGAAGGTGGCGATTTTTGCATTATCCAACCGGGCTCGGTACTGATCGGGTTTGGCGGCGAACGGTCGGAAGAGGAGGGGGCTCGACAGGTCGCGGCGTGGGTCGAGGCCGAAGGTTGGGAAGCGGTGGTGGCGCCGATTCCCACCCACTTTGTGCATATTGATGCATTGGTTGTCCCGATCGCACCCAAATTGGCGGTAGCGTGTTTGGATGCACTGGAGTCATGGGTTATTGACTGGCTCAGTGCTAAGGGCTTTGAGTTTATCGATGTTTCGTACGGTGAGTGCGCTAAAAACCTCGGTGTAAATCTCGTTTCGCTTGGTAATAAGCGCATCTTGTCGATGGCCGGCAGTGCAAACCTCAATGCCCGTCTCGAAGCTATGGGTTTTGAAGTTATCGCGCCTGACATGTCGATGTTCACGTTGGGCGGTGGCAGTGTGCACTGCCTGAGTCAAGCGCTGGTACGGGATTCGGCCTAGCCCGAATCCTGCATCCGCACATATCACTTTGAAAAAGTACTATTGGTGACTCGGCATCGCGTCGTCGTAATCGGTGCCGGAATAATCGGTGCGTCGATCGCTTATCATTTGCTGCAACGCGGGGTCGTGGTCATCGTCATCGATGGCGATCAGCCCGGCACGGCCGCGACCGGCAGCTCATTCGCGTGGATAAATGCGACGTTGGATAATCCCAAGTCCTACTATGGATTGCGACTACAGAGCATGCTCGAGTACCGGCGCTGGGAAATCGAACTCGAAGCGATGCCGCCGGCGCACTGGGACGGCAGCTTGTTTTAGGAAGATGCGACGTCTAGCGTCCGGCTAGAGCGCGCCGTACGCGAGCACCAAGCTTGGGGTTACCCGCTGCGCTGGGTGAATCGAGCGCAGTGTTTGCAGTTACAACAGGGCTTGGCATCAGCGCCGGAGCGCGCCCTGTACTTACGGCGTGCCGGCCATCGGGTTTGGCGGTCACAATGCCGGGATAGACGTCCCCGTTATGCACAGCGGCGTTACGCTGGCGCCCCTTATCGGCCGGACCGATTCAATTAGGGAGTCGGCGAAGCATTCATGAATTCTTCGAATGCGGTTTCGTAAGCAAACAAGGCCGGTACCCCCCCGGTGTGGACAAACAACACGCTTGCGGACGGTTTGAAGTAACCGTCTACCGCCAACGCCAACAGCCCAGCCATGGTTTTACCGCTGTACACCGGATCCAGCAATACGCCTTCAGTCTGTGCGGTGGTGGCGATCGCGCGCCAAACCGATTCGCTCACCCTGCCATAACCCGGCGCGAGGCTGCCATCGTAAACCTGGATGTCGCCGTCGCCAACGACGTTGGCAATGCCGACTAAACTCGCAAGCTTGGCGGCACAGTCCCCCACTCGGTGGTGTTGTTGCTCGGCGCTACGGCGCACGCAGATACCGGTCACACGAATTGGGCTGCCGAGTGCCCGCAAACCGAACAACAAACCGGTGTGGGTGTGGGAGCTGCCGGAGGGGATAACGATGTCATCAACGCGCAATGATTGCTCGGACAACTGACTCAGAATCTCGGCGGCCGCATCGACATAACCCAATGCGCCGCGGGGCGGATATGCGGCGCCAAGGTGAATGACGTAGGGTCGTCTCCCGTCTCGTCGAAGTTGTGCCGCGATGGTTTCGAGTTGTCGGTCGGCGCCGGTTTCGTCCTCGCCTTCGGGATAGGAATGGATCGTCGCACCGAACAACCGGTCTAACAGTACATTGCCGGATCGGCGATAGGTCGCATCGACATCGGGCACACGATCCTCGAGCTGCACGTGACAATTCATACCTAGCTGTCTTGCTGCCGCCGCTGTTGCACGCACATAGTTGGACTGCACGGCGCCGGTAATCAGCACGCAGTCCGCGCCGGCATGATGTGCTTCGCCTAAGTAGAATTCCAGCTGCCGGGCCTTGTTGCCACCCATGGCGAGCCCCGTGCAATCATCGCGTTTTACCGATACCGATATATTGCCAATCTCTCGGCTCAGGTTGGGCAATGCATGCAATGGCGTGGGCAGGTGGGCCAAGCTAACTCGAGGCTCGGCGGCCACCCGCGAAACAATATCGTTCATGGTCATACCTCCGAAGCGACCGGGCGTTCTCGTACCAATGCCATGCCGAGCAGCATGAGTCCAAAAGCCACCCAAATCCATGCGGTGTGTTGTTCGTCGAACAAATACATGCCCCATGCAACTCCGAAGATCATCACCGGATAGCCTGCCTGGGCGGCAAAAACCGGGCCGGTGGCGGTGACGAGATATACGAACACAGCATAACAAATCACATTGATAAGGATCATAGCGAGCATCGCCCACTCCAGGACGCCAAACGGAAAATGCAGTGGCACATAGGCTTCGGAGATGCCAACAATAGGTGCCAATATTATTGCGCTCATTATCATCATGCCAGTTAACAGAGTTAGTGAGTCGGTGTTGGGCGGTCTGCGCAGCGCTATAAAAATATTTTCCAGCGAGTACGCCATCGGAATAAGTAACGCCAACGCAATCCAGCGAACCGGCGCTATTGCTTGGTCCGTGCCGTTGGGTATAAACAGCAGGCCCACGGCGCCGACTCCGAGCAATAGGCCGAACAGGCGGCCGGCCGCGATGCGGTCTATGCCGCATGTGATGCCCAACGCATACGTCAATAGCGGCACCGTCGTCAGTAGCATCGCCAAGATGCCGGCCGGAAGGTACGGCGCCACGGTAAACATCATACTGGTTGGTAGTGCGGTGCCGGCCACGCCACAAAAGAGATAGAAAACGAGATGTGCACGATCGAGCGGTAGCGCACGACGGCGAATGATCGTGACAGCGAGCAGTAACGTTCCACCACCGATCGCTTGCCACAAGGTTAGGCCCACAGGCGACGCACCGAATTGAGCGATTAGCCGTGCGAGGCTTGGCGTCACCCCCCAGGCGAAACCGATGGTCAGCAACAGTGACAGATTCCAGAGTGACGTCATCGGTACAATGTAGGACGATGCTTTAAAGTTGTATATGAAGCGAGGCAGCGGGCATTCAAATCAGTTCGTCAGTCTTGTGATTGGTTTCGCCGAAACGACTGAGTGCAGGAGGTTTCAATCCGTCATAGAGTCGTTCGATGTTCGCGTTGATCAAGCGATTGTTGGTCTCGAACAGACTGTTGCCGTTAATATCCGACTCCACCAATAACGGACCGAAATCGGCGACTCGCAGTACCCACATCGCTTGCGCGATTCCGAGTTCGTTCAACCAGTACACATCTTCTACGGCCTGTATGCCACGGCCAAGCAATGCGCCGGTACCATAACCTACCGTCGTGAAGTACACGGCCCCTGCAGGTACGAAGATGTCCCGGTAGTGTGTTTCGCTCATACCGCCTTTGCCGATGATGGCTTTGCAACCGAATCTGGCGAACCACTCCGGTAACCACTTTGCGAAGCGAAAGCTTGCGGTGGCGGTAACGCCGCCAATGTTGTAGCCGCCGTCGGCATTCACAGACACGGCCGGTGAACAGTGAAAATTCACATTGCTGAGGGCGGCGAGATCGGTCGGTGGCGCAACCCCGTTGGCGATAATCCGTTGATAGACACCTTCGCGGCCGGTGTAGATGACCCCATCAAGATACACAATGGTGCCGATCGCTAATGCTGCGAGGTCTTGAGGTGCGACCGGGGTCGTCAGTCTGACGATCTTGAGCGAGCGGTCGTCGTTGGCCATGTCACGGAGTTTCTACGCATATAAGGGGTAAACCATTGCGGGTCGGTACGGTACTCGGTACGCCCGTCGGCGAATAATCGTGCGCTAGCGCGCCGCGACGAAAGGCAAAAGCAGTGCATCGCGACCGGCATGCCGCCGGTGTGGGTATAACCCGCCTCGATGTGGCAGTCCGCCACCATTGCGGTTCCGCTGAATCCCATCGCGCCCATGCCGATCGAATTGCCGATTTCGATGAGTTCTAGCTCAAGCGCCGCGATTTTCGGATCGGGATTGCGGTCGCCGACAATGCGCAGGCAGGCAGCTTGTTTACCCAACACCATACAAGTGTCCTTGGAACCGCCGAGACCGATACCCACAATCGCAGGCTGGCATGCTAACCCGCGTTTGCCGAACGCGATCATCGTATCGAGAAAGAATCGCTTAATGCCGTCGATCCCGTCACCGGGAAACAACATCCGATAGTCGCTGCCGAATAGGCCACCCTTATGCACGGTGGTGATATCGAGCCAATCTGCATCGGGTTCAAAAGCGTACTCGATCTCCGGCGCATTGATGCCGACGTTATTATTGTTGTCGTGGCGGCTCAATGGATGGACTCGGTTCGGCCGTAGCGGAATATCATGGGTGGCGCGGGCAGTGGCGTCCCGCAACGCGCCCTCGACTGCAACAAAACCGCCTTCGACGGTCGACTCGTTGCCAATCTTAATATAGAAACGCGGTAGGCCGGTGTCCGCGCACATTGGACGCTGGTCCTGCTTCGCGACTTCCCAGTTGTGCAGCATCGTGCGAAGCACGAAACACGAAAGTTCGCCGGTCTCGCTATGGGCGAGGTCATGTATTCGGGCCTTGTAGTCGTCAGGGATCTCGATGCCGGCCTTGAACATTATCCGGTAGGTGGCTTTCGAAACCTGGTCAATCGTAATCATGTTAAAACCGACGGTCCTAACGTCGCGGCCGCGATGCGCATCGCTACGCGGCGGCGCGCTTACGCAACGCTTCCGACAGCCGCTCTACGCCGGTGCGTAGCGTGTCATGGGACGGGGCGAAGCACATGCGAACATATCCCTCACCGCCGGGGCCGAATGCGGTACCGGGTGCGAGTCCCACATTGGCTTCATCGATCATCCGTTTAGTGAGATTGACGCTGTCGGGTTCACCGTCCACCCGAAAGAACAAATAGAATGCGCCCTTAGGTTTAACTATGCGCACATTCGAGAGTTCCAGCAAGGCATCGCACACTAACTCGCGTCCGGCGCTACAGCGTGCCACCTGCTCGGCCAGAAAATTGTCGCCGTGGTCGATGGCCGCGACACAACCGCGCTGCAGGAATTCTGCCGTACCGGAGGTATTGTATTGAACCAGGTTTTCGTACACCTGGCCCAAGCCTTTCGGTATGACGGTCCAACCGACGCGCCAACCCGTCATTGCCCAATTTTTGGAGAAGCTATTTGTGACGATAAGTTGTTCGTCGGCTTCCATAATTTCTAAGAACGACGTGGCGTGACGGCCGTCATAAACGAATTTTCCGTATACTTCGTCGGCGACGATCCATAATCCGTGCTGGCGCGCGATATCCCGTACGGCGAGCATATCGTTTCGCGACATGACCCAGCCCGTTGGGTTGCCGGGGGTGTTAATATAGATCGCGCGCGTCTTGGGGTTTACGGCATCGAGCAGTCGATCCAGGTCGAGATGCCAGCCGAATTCGTCGGGTCGCAGTGCCACCGAGCGCGCGACGCTCTGCTGTATATGGATGCAGGCGTAAATATTAGGCCACACCGGAGACACGACGATGGCTTCGTCACCGGCACCGACCACTGTCTGCATGGTTTCCATCATCGCCTGCATGGCCGAGCTGGTGACAATAACGCGCCCCGAGTCCAGCTTGAGGGAAAAATGTCGGTCGTAGTAGCGTGCGATCGCGTCCCGCAATGCCGGAATGCCGCGTTGATACGTATAGAACGTGTGGCCATCGCGCAGCGATTGGATCGCCGCATCGCAGATGAACGGCGGCGTCGGTATATCCCCCTCGCCGACCCAGAACGGAATAAGCCCGGGCCGCTCGCGTCCGTAATTAACTGCCTCGATAATACCGCTCTGCGGCAGTGTTGCGGCGGCGCCCCGAATCGATTCGCGTATCCAGTCGTCGAGTTCGACCGATAATCCGGGAATGTCGGTGGATTGTGGCATTGGATATTCCAATCGAAAGGTCGGTAGTGCGCGGAGAATATACGGTTTTGGCTACTAGGCCAATTGCCCTGGGTCCGCCCCTCGGCCGAGCTTTCCAAACGGGTTCGGGTCTGACAAGAATACATCCCCCTGGGCTGGGCATTGTTCCGGACGCGCTTTGCGGGCGACGTTTAGTTCATAGGTAACATCATAACTCACAATAGGAGATGGACCATGCCACTACGAATTGGCGACGATGCTCCCGACTTTACCGCCGAAACCACCGAGGGCACGATCGAATTTCATGACTGGATTGGCGACGGGTGGGCAGTACTGTTCTCACACCCCAAAAACTTTACTCCGGTTTGCACGACCGAACTTGGTTACATGGCTGGCCTAAAACCCGAGTTCGATAAGCGCAACTGTAAAATTATCGGTCTAAGTATCGATTCGGTTAGCGACCATCATGCCTGGTCTAGCGACATCGCGGATGTGACCGGACACGCGCCCAATTACCCGATGATCGGTGATACGAATCTCGAAGTCGCTAAGCTGTATGACATGATTCATCCGAATGCCGAAGGCGCAGCGAAAGATCGTACGGCAGTGGATAATGCCACGATTCGATCCGTTTTCGTGATCGGTCCAGATAAGAAGATTAAGTTGATGATTACTTATCCAATGAGCACCGGCCGCAATTTTGATGAGGTGTTGCGGGTAATCGACTCAATTCAATTAACGGCGAAGCACAAGGTCGAAACGCCGGTGAACTGGCAACAGGGCGACGATGTGATCATCGTGCCTGCCGTGTCCGAAGAGGAAGCGAAGGAGAAGTATCCCGACGGTTGGGTGTCGCCGAAACCCTATATTCGGGTCGTGCCGCAGCCGGAGTAGTTTATGAGATTGCCCGAGAGGCGCGGCTATTAGCGTCTCTCGGGATATTGTCGGATTCTCTTCCGGCAACGACGGTTGGCCCGGATACTTCACATCGGCGGACGACAGTTCGTGGGACGTGTCGATTTCGCGTTACGCCGACCATCGCTACGGCGGCATGAGAGGCCCGAGAGCTGAAATTACCCGCCTACAATCTCGCGTTCACGCCGAACAGCAAGCTCACAAGCACGATTCCACAACGCCGCAACTCGTGGCGGGTACTGCGGTGCTGGGTGATCTGACCCGTGAGCGAGGCCGGCGGAGTAGACCTTCGACAAAATCCGCTCTAAGTGTTTCTCTTTTGTTTCGATGTTCAGGAACTTTGCCAACAACGTCATTTGCGCGATTCGTTCGGGGCCCTGCAATTTGTCAAAGCTGATTAATACGGTCCGATCTTCCGGTAACGCGCCCAACAGATTGTCAATGTGATAAGCCCAGAAGCGAAACGCAATCGCGGCTGGAACCCGATCGCGTCGCCATAGCGATGAAATCACGTCCCGTGGCTCGCGCAGGCACATTACCACCTGGGATCCGGGGGCAGCCTCCAACCACGCCCCCAAGGTCAAGCAGATTCGTGGATCTTTTATGGCCATTCGCCCGTAGCGGTGACCGATCTCTTGCAAAGACGCTCGGTGCCGAACGGCACGCCGCGCAATACGTTCGGAGGACGGCATAGTCAGGTATATTATTTTACTTG
>JAOTWM010000435.1 GCA_029862885.1 Gammaproteobacteria bacterium | reverse complement strand
AGAACGGGCAAAAGATCACCCCGGCTTCGGACAGCGTGTCCTTAAAGGTCGTCGCCACCGATACACTGTCGAACACCGCATCGACCGCGACCCCGGCCAACATCTTCTGCTCCTGTAACGGAATACCGAGCTTGGCGTAGGTGTCGAGCAATTTCGGATCGACGTCGTCGAGGCTCTGCGGTCCGTCGGTTTTGGCCTTCGGCGCCGAGTAATAACTGATCGCCTGAAAATCGACCGGCGGGTAATGCACGTGCGCCCAGTCGGGCTCTTGCATATCCAACCAGTGGCGGTAAGCGTTAAGGCGCCATTCGAGCATGAATTCCGGCTCGTTCTTACGGGACGACAACACATGAATCACCCCTTCATCGAGTCCGGGTGGTATCGTATCGGTGTCGATGTCGGTAACGAAACCTTCCTTGTACTCGCGCTTAACGAGTTCGCTAATATCGGTCGCTGAGGTGCTCATCGATCTTCCCCAAACATCTTCACATCAAACCGCCGCCGGCGGCTGCACATGGCGGCTGCGCGCATCCTGCCGGGCCGCGGTCGCTTGCACACAGGGCCACCGTACCAGTTCGCCCAGTTTGATACCGTCCAGAAAAACGTAGAGCTGGTCGCTCAGCTCACTCCACAATTCATGGGTCAGGCAGCGCTCACCCTCTTGGCAGTTCTCTTTGCCTGCACACCGGGTCGCGTCCACCTTCTCATCGACCGCACTGATGATTTCGGCGATGGAGATCGTCTCTACCGGCCGTGCCAATGCATAACCGCCGCCGGGCCCGCGGGTGCCGGAGACCAAGCCATTGCGCCGCAATTTGGCGAACAGCTGCTCCAAGTACGACAACGAAATGTCCTGGTTCAGCGCAATATCCGTCAGTGCCACTGGGCCACGCAGGCCGTGGATCGCCAAATCCATCATCGCCGTCACCGCATAACGGCCCTTCGTCGTGAGTCGCATAAGGGAAATCCTGATAAAATTGCTCAGGAATTAAGAATACTAAAACCCGAGTAAATTAGTCAACTATTTTGACGGCTTAAAGGCCGTTCAATCGCCGCGCGAGGTCGGCCACACGGCAACGAGGATTACCGCCCCGAGCGCCCCGAATACCCACGACAGCCACGGCGCCCCGAACACCATCTGCGGCGCATAGCCGTCCAGCGCGGCCAGCACCATCGCGCCGAGCATCAAACTGCTGCCGATCAATCCGTAGAACAGGCGGCGCAGGCCGCTGCGTAAATCGCTGTGCAACTGCCCAATTTCGTCGGACTGCATTTTGATCACAAGTTCGTCGTCCCGCACCCGGCGTAGAAAATCGTGCGCGAGCAGCGGCATCTCCGGCAACACCCCGCCCCATTTCGGCAGGTCCCGCTTCAAACTGTGAAATGCGGCGCGCGGGCCGACTTGTTCGTTCATCCAACGCTCGAGGAACGGCTTGGCGGTCTGCCACAGATCGAGCTCGGGATACAATCGCCGGCCGAGCCCCTCGATATTGAGCAACGTTTTTTGCAGCAATACGAGCTGGGTCTGCACCGGCATGTTGAAACGGCGCGCGGTCTGAAATAATCGGATCACTAACCGTCCAAACGAAATTTCACTGATCGGTTTGGCGAAGATCGGTTCACACACGGTGCGTATCGCGGCTTCGAACTCTTCCACCCGGGTGCTAGCGGGTACCCATCCCGCACGCAGGTGCGCCTCCGCAACCGCCCGGTAGTCGCGATTAAAAAACGCCAAAAAGTTTTCGGCCAAATAGCGCTTGTCGGCGTCGCCCAAGGTACCCATGATACCGAAATCGACGGCGCGATATTGGCCATCGGGTGCCACAAATATATTTCCCGGATGCATGTCCGCGTGAAAAAAACCGTGACGGAATGCCTGGGTAAAAAATATCTCCACACCGTCATGGGCGAGCTTGCGCATATCGATGCCGGCCTCACGCAATCTTTCAACATCGCGAATCGAAATTCCGTCAATGCGCTCCATAACCATGACGTCACGCCGAGTGTGATCCCAATACACTTTCGGTACGTAGATCAAGTCGGAGTTTTTAAAGTTTGAGCGTAGCTGGCTCGCATTGGCACCTTCGCGCATGAGGTCGAGTTCATCGTGAATCGTCTTGTTGTAATCGTCGACGATCTCCACCGGTCGCAAACGCGCGCCTTCGGACCAATAACGCTGCGCCATCCGCGCCAACGTATAGAGCAGCGCGATGTCGCGATCGATGACCTCGGCGACCCCGGGCCGGATCACCTTGACGACGACCTCGGTTCCGTCGTGCAGCTTGGCCGCATGGACCTGCGCGACGGACGCCGACGCTATCGCGGTGTCGTCGAAATCTCGAAGATGTACGGTTACCGATTCGCCGTATGCGCGCTCGATGATGGCGCGCGCCTCGGTAGCCGAAAACGGGGGCACGCGATCCTGAAGTTTGGTGAGTTCTTCGGCAATATCGTCCGGCAGCAAATCCGGCCGGGTTGACAGCATTTGCCCAAACTTTACGAACACCGGGCCCAGCTCTTCCAGGGCTCGCCGCACGCGTTCACCGCGCGGCCGGTCGGAACGGCGCCGCCAACGCCACGGCATAAGATGCAGCACAAAACGGTATGGGCGAAATAAATGCAAGCTGATCACGAGCTCATCCAAGCCGTGGCTGATCAGCACACGCGAAATGCGCAATAGACGCAGGATCTGCATTTCGGTACGGTTATTGTTTGGAGATATTTGCCGCCAACCGCTCGACACGCTGCGCGGTGCGGTCTACGTCGGAACGCAATGTGTCGATGTCGTCCAACAGGCGTTCGATTCGTGGGCGCGCCGCGAGGTCGCGGCGCTCCTCCTGAAGATACTCGGCGACGTTGCGTTCAATGGAATCGCCGGCCGATCGCATCCAGCCTAGACCCGTCCGCACCAGATTGCCCGCTTGCCGGGCCGGCATATCTCCTACCACCTGGGCGAGCGGTTCCTCCCAGTCGATATCCAATCCACCGACGATGGCGCTGAATTCGTGTACGAATTCAACATCACCGCTTATCTCGATATCGCCACTCGCAAATGCGTCGGCACCGCCGCCACGAAACGCCGATGCGAATGCAAGCACTGTGCCCTGTAACGTGGCATCGGCAGCGGCGTCGCATCGCTCGCCGACGCGAATACGATCCGGCCCTATAGTGAGATAAAAATGGACGTCTCTTGGCAATACGAACTCGATGGTTTTGCCCTCGAGCGCGGCCAAGTCGCGGCGTGTCTCGGGGTCAAACTCCAACACCCGGTTCAGCGACTTATCGATGAACCGGATCCAAAGCCCTGGATCTTGCATTGTCATGGTCTCGTACTCTAGCAAGGCGATATCGGGCACTCGCGAGCCGGACGCTTCCTACAACTTAAATCCGACATGCACCGCCACTATTCCACCGCTTAGATTAAAGTACCGGGTGCGCTCGAATCCCACGGCCTGCATTTTTGTCTCCAGGGTTCGCTGATCGGGGTGTCGGCGAATCGATTCGACCAAATAACGATAACTGGCTTCGTCATTGGCCACGAACCGACCGATGCGGGGAATCACCGCAAACGAATACGCGTCGTACAATTTCGATAACGAGCGCAACACAGGTTTGGAAAACTCGAGGATCACGACCCTCCCGCCGGGACGCAGCACGCGATACATCGCGGCCAGCGCGCGATCGATGTTAGTCACATTACGCAACCCAAAACCGATCGTGACACAATGAAATCTATCGTCCGCGAATGCCAAATTTTCGGCATCGGTCTGCAGATAAGAAAAGTTTCCGGCACCGCCCCGATCCAACAGTCGACGCCGGCCTTCCGCCAACATCGAGTCGTTAATGTCGGACAGCACGACCCGACCGCCGACGCCGGCGCGGGCCGCCAATAGCCAGGCGAGGTCACCGGTGCCCCCCGCCACGTCCAACACCCAGTCTCCCGAATGCACGCCACTTTGCGCAACCGCGAAACGCTTCCACAGGCGGTGTGCACCAAGCGACATCAGATCGTTCATGACGTCGTAGCGGGTCGCCACCGAGTGGAACACGTCGCCAACTCGACCGGCTTTGTCGTGGGTTGCAACTTCTTCAAATCCGAAATGGGTGGTTCCGGTGGAACCCTCTTGGTTAATGCCCATGGCATTGGTATTTCATCGCTTATGCCCCGCAGCGGCGAGCCGTTCCAAATATCGGTCCCAATTTGCATTCTGGTTGGCACCGAGTTCGTATAACGTCTCCCACGAATAAATGCCGGTATCGTGACCATCGTCGAACTTCAGCACCACGGCATAGTGGCCGACCGGCTCGATCGCGGTGATATTCACATTCTGTTTGCCGGTTTGCAGAACTTCCTGGCCGGGCCCGTGGCCGCGTACCTCCGCAGACGGTGAATACACCCGCAAGTATTCGCACGGAAATTCAAAATGTTGACCGTCATCGAAACTCACCTCCAAAACCCGAGAGCCTTGGTGCAACTTGATATCGGTAGGGCGCGGGGTAGCCGTCATAAGTGTGTGGTGTAGAAGAGCTCCGAGCAAACCGCGATTATAACGAATCGCGGTGGTCGGCGTGGACCAGGTGCCGGTTAGGCGCGGGGGCTAAGCGCCTTTCCCTATCC
>JAOTWM010000044.1 GCA_029862885.1 Gammaproteobacteria bacterium | reverse complement strand
CTCCGGCCCGGTCGCCGCTTCGACAGGTGCCTCCACACCGTCGTCATCGGACGATTCGTCAAATTCAAACGACTCCTCCGCGGCCTCAACATCGCTCGCCGCTTCACCCGCAGAGTCGGCTTCGACTACGGTCGGTTCACGGTCGGATTCCTCGACTTCGGCCTCCGGCCCGGTCGCCGCTTCGACAGGTGCCTCCACATCGCCGTCATCGGACGATTCGTCAAATTCAAACGACTCCTCCGCGGCCTCAACATCGCTTGCGGCTTCACTGACCGCGACACCATCGGCACTCGTTTCCGGCGTGGGTAATTCATCGTCACGACCGGTGTGCGTGGCATCCGTCGACTGCGATTCCGCGACGAATTGCTCGACTTCGTCGTGTTCGACCGAATCGTCAACATCAAACTGCGTCTCCGCAACCAGCGCATCGATGACATCGTTGTCGACGGCACCGTCCACTTCCGAGGGGGATAGAGCGTCGTCGACATCGACAGTCTTGGCGTCCAATGATGTCGAGTCGACAACCGCTTGAGTCGTAATGTCCTCTTCGGTCGGCTCATCAATATCCGATGACGCGTCGGTAGCTTCCTCATCGCTAGCATCAGCGCTGTCGATATCCCCTTTTGAGGGCGACGGTTGGCCGTCGAAGCCCGCCATATCGCCTTCGGCAGATTCGTGGACATCAGTCCCCGCATCAGCGGCAGCGACGGCGATCGCAGGTTCGATGTCGCGTACTGTTTCCGTTGGCTGTTCCTCAGCACTGTCCATCGCCGCATCCTGTGGGGAGCCGTCAATAGGTGGTTCGTCGATACGACCCTTGGGTAAATAGTCCGCATTGAATCCATAAACGGTGGCCGCCTCACCTTCACCGTTAACATTGGATGCATCTCGATCAGCTTCTGATATCGGGCTGGCCCCGGCGGGACCAGGGGCCGTACCGTCGTCCGTGTTCGTATCGATAGTGATCGAATCGACAACAACCGATTCGGTAATAGCGAATCCGAAC
Organism: Gammaproteobacteria bacterium; assembly: GCA_029862885.1. Classification (GTDB taxonomy): domain Bacteria; phylum Pseudomonadota; class Gammaproteobacteria; order Arenicellales; family JAOTWM01; genus JAOTWM01. Next base: position 18,499 of record JAOTWM010000044.1, on the reverse strand, counting down.
GCATCGAGCAGTTGAAGCTCTTCGTCCGCCGTGCCTGCCGCGTCGGCCGTTACGGGTCGCGTGGGCGCTTCGGCGGGAGCTGCATCAAGGCCGGCCGGTAGCGGCCGCGTGGAGTCGCGCTTGGCGTGTAAGATGACATCGTCGCTCGGCGCGTTATCGAAATCCAGTACGTCATAACTGTCGGTGTCCTCGAAGATACCGATTTCGTCATCCACCAATGTGCCATCCATTGCGTATTCGGGTGCGAGCCCCAAAATCTTATCGGGGAGACCAACTTCCTCTATCCGCTCCAATTCATCGAGTGCGGACTGCAAGAATGAAGGGCTGCCCACGGTCAAGGCGGCACTTTCGTCGCTCGGTTGCACGGTGTCGACCCGTTCGGAATTAACATCAAATGGCGTCGTGTCGTGCTGTAAATTACGATACACGACGCCATCATCGTCATATTCGACGGCAACGTCGGGGGCAACCGGCAAGTCCGGCAGCGTCACGCCGAGATCGTGGTCGGCATCGCCCGCTCCCGTCACATCGTATTCGACCGCGAATCCCTCGCTCGCAAAATTCACTTCTGGCACGATGCCGTGCCCGGTGGCACCGGAAGATAGCGAGAACTCGTCCCCGACCACCGGGATCGATATGTAATCATCCGTCACGGAGTTTGCCGACACGTTACGGTAATCCGCGTCAGGTTCATCGCCCGCTGGTGTGCCGGAGAGAATTTCGGCACCCGTCGCGGGGTCCGGTTGCTGAGCGATCGGTGACGGTTGATCCGGCGCAGTCAATATCGTCGCAGCGGGCTGCCGGGCTATCGGTGCCGCACCGCTGGGTTCGACGCCCGAAGCCGCGGCCGCGGGCGTGACTTCCCGAGTCGGCGCCGATTCGGCAACCGTCGGAGTGAGCAAACGGCGCGGCTCACTGTGGCCGAACTCGAATTCGAATTCGAATTCGTCGTCGTCGTCGTCGGCCGAGCTTGGGCTTGCCGCCGACTCAGCGGCTCCGGTGAACGCCGATACTGTGGTACGCGAATGCTCAAACTCGAACTCGTAACGATCATCCTCAGCGGCGTCGGCCGTCGAGTCTACAGTGGGGGTGCCGGCATCGGCTGCGCCATTGCCCGATTCGCTGGGACTGACTTCCGGTTGGTGGGTTGCAGCAACTAAGGAATCGGTGCCGCGACGACTATCGCCGCTTTCAAAATAAGCTGGTCGCGAATCCGGCGGTGACGTTAACAACACATTCGAATCGTCATCGTCCAATGTGTTGTCGGCGGCCGGGGCCTGCGGACTGCTGCGTGGTTCGCTGCGGTTTGCCGTAGGCGCCTTGGGCGTTGCGTCGTCCGCCGTACCGGTGGCAGAAATACTATCTATGAGATTCCAGGTAGCGTTGAATACTTCCTTGCACGCGCCGCATCGCACCAAGCCTTGGCGCACCCTGATTTGATCCTCTGTGAGACCGAAGATCGATTGGCAATTGGGGCACTGAGTGTACATTAACGTGATGCGAGTGATAGATCGGCACCGTGGCAACTTTGCAGCACGACTGGTTGGCTATCGCTTTCTACCCACCAATATAGACCATCCCTCTCGGTCGAATTGTTGGAAGTCAAAATCGTGCGCGTATTCATGAGCTGTCGCGTGCGCTTGCTCGGGCAGGATACCGGACAATAATAGACTCCCGCCACGAGTCACCATCGACGTGAGCCGCACACGCAGGTGCACTAGTGTATCGAAAAGAATATTGGCAACAACCAGATCGGCATGAATATCGCCCGGCATACTGTCAGCGTGAAGCGCCGTAAATCCGTCCGCGACGCCATTGTTCCGCGCATTTTCCATACTGGTAGTCAGCGCCTGCGGGTCATTGTCGATGGCCCAGACACGAGACGCGCCACGGCATAATGCGGCGATTCCCAAAATTCCGGAGCCGCAGCCGTAATCCACTACGGTACCGGACGCCAGCGGATGCCGTGCGATAAATTCCAGGCACAGCCACGTCGTAGCGTGGTGGCCGGTGCCGAACGCCATTCCCGGGTCGATATACACTACGGTGTCGGCTTCTGCAGGCGGCACGCGCCAACTCGGACAAATCCATAGGCCCGCGCCAACCGCAATTGGGCGGAACTGCGACAGGGATTCACGCTCCCAATCTCGGTCTTCAAGGACCGTGACTTCAATGTCCGCGTCGGCAGCATGCAACTCAGAACGCAAACAACCAGTAATCGCTTCAACAGCGCAGTCGGCCGCGAACAATCCGGTCAGATTCGTCGATTCCCAATAAGGCATGTCCGCGGCGTCGCGCTGGAAACACGGATCGGTCGAAGCGCTACGCGCGGTCACGGCCAGCGCGGCGTTCTTGGTGAACAACTGCTCAGCGGCACCCTGACTTTGAGGGGTAACACGTACTGAAATTTCGATCCAGGACGGCGGCACGATTTTACGCATGCTTGCGCGGATACCGAACTATACTGGGCGGCCGGTCCACGTTCGTGAATCGGGCCGACCTAGCCCGTTCCAACACCAATGTCGTTGAGAAAATCCACGCTGATTCCGCCATCGACAAAAGCTTTGTTGGCAAGTACGGTTTGATGCAATGGTATATTGGTTTGAATACCGTCGATGACCATTTCTTGCAACGCGCCGCGCATCCGCGCAATAGCTTCGGCCCGGTTGACCCCATAGGCGACTACTTTAGCAATTAACGAGTCGTAGTACGGTGGCACGGTATAGTTGTTATAGATATGCGAATCCACCCTAATACCGGGCCCACCGGGCTGGTGATATCGAACGATTTGTCCTGGCGACGGCAGAAAGGTTTCGGGATCTTCCGCATTGATGCGGCATTCGACGGCATGACCGGCGATTTCGATGTCGCTCTGTGCGAACGGCACGGCTTCGCCAGCTGCAATCATCAGTTGCAACTTGACGATATCAACGCCGGTGACCATTTCCGACACCGGATGCTCGACCTGGATTCGAGTATTCATTTCGATAAAATAAAACTCGCCTTGCTCGTACAGGAATTCGAAAGTGCCTACGCCGCGATACCGGATCCGTAGACAGGCTTCCACGCATAGCTGGCTGATACGCTCTCGCGCTGCCGCTGCAATGCCTGGTGCTGGAGCCTCTTCGATAACTTTTTGGTGGCGGCGCTGCACGGAACAATCACGATCCCCGAGATGTATCGCATTGCCGAATTCATCGGAGGCGACCTGCACTTCGATATGGCGCGGGTGCTCGAGAAACTTCTCCATGTATACCGAGTCGTTGGCGAACGCCGCCATCGCCTCCGCTCGCGTGAGGGAAACGGCGTTAACCAAGTCGACTTCGCTATTCACAATGCGCATACCTTTGCCGCCGCCTCCAGCGGCCGCCTTCACCATAACCGGATAACCGATGGTGGCACCCAATTCCAGCCATTGAACGGGATCATTACCCAATGCGCCGCCAGAACCAGGCACGCAGGGCACCCCGGCTGCGCTAATCGCATCGATGGCGGAAATTTTGTCGCCCATCAGCCGGATCGTTTCAGCTCGGGGACCGACAAACACAAATCCGCTTTGCTCGACACGCTCGGCAAAATCGGCATTTTCGGCGAGAAAACCGTATCCGGGATGAACCGCTGTGGCGTCCGTTATTTCGGCGGCTGCGATAACGGCCGGCACGTTAAGGTAACTCTCGGTGGCTTGCGCAGGTCCAATACAAACCGATTCATCGGCGAGCTTGACGTACTTTGCATCGCGATCGGCCTCGGAGTGTAACGCGACGGTCTTTATGCCCAATTCGCGACACGCGCGCAGTATACGTAGCGCGATTTCGCCGCGATTAGCGATGACAACCTTCTCAAGCATCAACGGAGTACTGGGATGTGGCTATTCGAGAATAAAGAGAATTTCGCCGTATTCCACGGGGTCGCCGTTCTCCTTGAAGATTGTCCGTACGATACCACTGCGGTCGGCTTCGATTTGATTAAAAATTTTCATCGCCTCGATAACGCATAACGGATCGCCCGTTGAACTTCGCGGCCTACTTCGGCAAATGCCTTGGTGTCGGGACTCGGTGACGCATAATAAGTACCTACCATCGGCGAACGAATTGGATGGCCGTCGGGCTCCTCGGCAGTGGTGGCGGCTGCGACACCGTTGGCAATAGACTCAGGGCCGATCGCCGTGGCCAATGGCACGCTAAAGGCCTGAGCGGCCGATGCGGGCACCGACGCCCCGCGGCACAATCGAATAGACTCTTCGCCCTCGGTAATTTCCATCTCCGTTAGCGCCGATTCTTCGAGTAACTCGATCAGTTTTTTTATCTTACGAATGTCCACGCGGCGCCTCGGAATCTTGTTCATCGAGATAATGGATCGCAGCCTGCATCGCCAACTCATAGCTTTGCGCACCGAAACCGCTGATCACGCCAAGTGCAATATCGGAGAAATACGACTTGGTGCGGAACGGCTCGCGGCGATGTACATTCGACAAATGCACTTCAATAAAGGGCAGGTCCACGGCCGCTAACGCATCCCGCAACGCCACGCTGGTATGGGTAAACGCGGCCGGATTGAGGACGATAAAGCCGACGGCATCAGCTTCACAGCGCTGGATTGTGTCCACCAGTTCATGTTCGGCATTGCTTTGATGGGTGATTACGCGGTATCCCGCGGCGGCACCGAGGTCAGTGAGTGCGCCATCAATTTCCGCGAGCGTACAATGGCCGTAATGCTGCGGTTCGCGGTCTCCGAGCAGATTCAGATTAGGGCCGTGCAATACCAAGATAGCGGTCAAATTCAGTATCCTTGGGGCATCGATGAGCCGGAGGACCGTGGGTCGGGAAACAACAGCAATAGTGTGCCCAACTCGGTGATGGCTGTCCAGCTTCCGGGAAAATCCCGGACGATCGGACCAATTTTGACGAAGATCGAGCTACAAACGGTGATTATTGTGGGACGGGCGCGACCAGCTCTTCGAGCGCGAAAGCCAATTCAGTCTCGGTAAATGGCCCGAGTTTGGTGGCGTGCACCGCCCCGTCTCGGTCGATAAGCACGGTAAATGGCAGCGACCCCCGATTACCGAACTGCTGCATTAAGGCGTCACCAGACTGACCCCCGAGCAAAGATGGATAGTTGATGCCGATTTCGTCCGCAAATGAACGCACCGGCCCGGCATCATCGATGGCGACCCCAACCACCTGCAAACCACGCTCGGCGTAGACATCTTGCGCCGCCGCTAACAGCGGTATTTCTTCACGGCAGGGGGGACACCAGGTCGCCCAAAAATTGAGCAGCAACGGTTGTCCCGCCCATTCAGCCAATACCCGTGGCTCGCCATCGACATCCTCCAAGGTAACCGAGCGCATCCACGCGCGCGGGTCACGGCTATTCCACTGCGCTACCGCGATTCCGATGATAACCGCCAATACCGCCGATACCAGCACTAACTGGATTATGCGATTACGACCGACATTCGGTGTAAGCACCGTGTGCTCCGGCAACGGCTTCGATTTAGCTGCCACGAAGGATGTCCAGGAATTCAGCAGCGGAGCGAAAGCCGTACAAACGGCGAGCAGTTTGCTCACGCCCGTCTCCGTCAAAAAACAGCATGGCCGGTGGTCCAAACACACCGTATCGCTGCTTTAAAGCGCGTCGGTCGGCATCGTTCGGATCGGTCACATCCACCTGCAATAACACGAATCGGCTCATTTCGGCGGCGACTTCCGGATCGCTAAATGTGTTGGTTTCCATGCGCTTACAATCGATACACCAATCCGCGTAATAATCGAGTATCGTCGGTTTCCCGGCATTACGAGCATTGAGCAGCGCACTGTCAAGCTCCGCCAACGACGCCACTGCCGAGAACCTCTCGGGTTGGTCGCCGTCACCAGCGCTGGAATCGGAACTTGCAACCCACGTCGCCGCCAACTGCGGTAGCGGGTTGAGTATATCGCGATTTCCGGCAAGTCCGCCCGCTAGTGCCAACGCACCCCATACCAACAGCACCGTACCGATACCCTTTCCAAGGTAGCGCCAACCGTCGGCGCCATGCGGCAAGGCCTGGGTCGCTCCCAGATATACTGCCGTCACAATCAGCAACGCTGCCCACAATATCAACACCGGCACGGTCGGCAGTATTCCCAGTAAATAGATGGCGACGGCTAATAACATGACGCCAAAGGCCTGGTTGACACGTTGCATCCAGATTCCCGACTTCGGCAGCAGGATGTGAGCGCCGAATCCTAATGCGATGAGCACTACCCCCATGCCCAACGCCATTGAGAACATTATGGCACCACCGAGAAGCGGATCGCCGGCCATGATGGCAACGCTCAGCGCGGAGATTAGAATCGGCGAAACGCAGGCGCCGACGATTAACGCGGAGATCAATCCCAGCACAAATACCGCGCCCAACGTTCCGCCGGACAAGCCCTGAGTACGATCTTGCAGCCGCGACTGCACGAACGATGGCATTTGAATCTCGAATAGGCCAAACATCGACAGTGCCATTAAAACCAGGATGATACTGACCGCGCCTATACCCCAGGCGTTCTGGAAATACGCTTGTAATTGGTCACCAGTGGCGCCGGCCATGACGCCGATAGCAGTGTAAGTCACAGCCGTGCCCAAAACATAAACCACCGCAAGACCACCGCCGCGAAGTTTGGTGGTTGCACCGGACTGACCGACGATTACGCTCGACAGGATCGGAATCATCGGCAATACACATGGCGTAAACGTCAACAACAACCCGGCACCGAACGCCGCCACGACGTACCCAACGAGCGCGCTCAGCGACACCGCGGCGGCGGGTGGCACTGCCGAACTAGAATTGGGCTCGGCAGCCAGTGCCGAGGCGATGAAATCCGGTAGCGGGATCTCGAATGTCTTGCGAATGGGTGGATAACAAATGCCTTGCTCAGCACAGCCTTGGTATTCGGCGCGCACGGTAATGGCCGCATTGGACGACACGGTGCGCGCCAGCGGCAAATCGACATCGAAGCCGTCGTGATACACCACCATAGCGCCAAAATACGGATCGTCTTTTTGTTGGCCCGGTGGGAACTGATATTCGCTTAGGCGCGCATTACCAGCGAGGGCTTCGAAAATGGTTTTGTCACGGTATAAATAATAGCCCTCGGCGATAGAAAATCGGGCCTGCAGACGATCGCTGCCGGTCGCCAGTATATCGAGTCGGAATGCCTCGTCAGGATCGAGAAATTGTGGCGCATCGTTTCCAATGGCCAGCAGGCTACGCAATTCGCCCACCGCGCCGGGCGTTGCAGACGACTGCGCGGGCACGGCAGCGCCTGCAAGGTCGGATTGGAGCGGCAACGCCGACTGAATTGTGGATTCAGATTCGGCCAGCAACGCAAGCTCGACGGCTTGTGTGAGCGGTGGATAGCATACACCGATCGGCTCATTACAACCTTGACCGCTTGAGGTAACCGTAAACGTCGACTGCGACGAGGACATGGCAGCAATGGGGACGAGAATACGCACTGTGCCACTATAGGTTTCCATTTCGCCGAAGAACTCGTCGTGCTTGATGGTGGCCGGCGGAAACTGCGGATCACCCAACGTCACGCCGGCATCACGGCTTGCGAACCCGAAACGCTTTTTATACATGTAATAATCCGGGGCGATATCCCAGATCGCTTCGATAGTAGTGGCGTCGCGTAGCGCTGCGGAAAATGCAAACGCCTTCTCGGGTTCGAGCAGCTCGTCGTCCTGCGCCAGCGCACTCGTGGGCACGAAACCCACCAGCACCCATACCATCGACAGCCAAATTCGTCGTCGCAATGCGCGCATATTTACCTTAAGTCATTCACTGGCATTAATGGGACTGAACTGGGGCACAATAGTTCGAGATAACGAGGACCCCGCCCGGCTGCTGATCGGCCAATGGCAAGCCACGAGAATGAGTTGTATAACGGCGATTCATCACCATAATGGCCTTGTGGGTGCTTCAAAAGCGTGAAAACTGTTTATGAGTAAGGCGCGACTAGCCGCACTAACGCCGCCAATGGCGCCATAACTAAGTATATCTCAAGCCGACCAATCGATAATGCGCCGACAACATCTGGTACCAAATTTAATGGTAGCGCAAACGGTAGAGGATTACGCATTCGAAATCTCGTCCACCGACGGGGTTCGGATTGGCGGTGAGTATTACGATACGCACCGCGGTCCGGTCGGAATATTCATTCACGGTTTTCGCTCCGATCTGGCGGGGCATAAATCCACGGCGCTGGCCCGCGATGCGCGGCGGCGGAACCGTTCATGGCTGCGATTCGATCTGCGGGGACACGGTCGGTCGGAGGGCGAATTCGAGTCGTTTCGAATTTCCGACGCGTTGGACGACCTGCTCACCGTGCTGGACATGGTGGCGGCCCGGCCGGTGATTCTAGTCGGGTCGAGTTTGGGCGGGTGGCTCGCCGCACTCGCGGCGACAATGCGCCCTAAGCAGATCGCCGGGATGGTGCTGATCGCTCCAGCCTTCAATTTTGTGCAAACGATTTACGGCACGCTTAGTAACGCCGAGCTGCGGGCATGGCGGACGCGCGGCCTGCGGGAGTTCGAAGATCGCTACGGCGGCGCACCGTTTGCGTTGCACTACGACGTGCTGGCGGATGCTATGGCATTCGATGTATTTAAACTGCCGGGTGCCATTCAGTGTGCGGTGCGGATAGTACACGGTGCCGACGACGACGTGGTACCGTATCGTGTCAGTGAGCGATTTGTTGAACAAGTGGGCCGGCAGGATATGCGCCTTGAGGTCGTACCGGGAGCCGGTCATCGGCTAAACAATCAAATTCCACGAATGCAGCACTACGTCGACGAGCTATGGGACAAGGCGGTGGCGCGATGCCGGTAGTCCCAGTACTGTTCCTGGTGTTTCTGGCCGTTCCGCTAGCGGAGATCTATCTATTGATTCAGCTCGGCGGCGTAATCGGCGCCGGATGGACGATTGCGCTGGTCGTAGGCACTGCCCTATTGGGGGCATTTCTGGTACGCACGCAGGGTGTGTCGACGATACGCCGGGTGCAGCAAAACATGGAGCGCGGCCAACTACCAGCCATGGAATTGCTTGAGGGATTGGCTTTGCTAGTCGCGGGCGCGTTGTTGCTCACCCCTGGATTTTTCACGGACACAGTCGGTTTTCTGTTGCTGACGCCGCCGTTGCGGCGTGCTGCAATCCGCTTCGGCTTAGCCCACAGTCACGTATCCGGCACGTACACCGGGAACGCGGGCACCACCGGCGCGGCCCGACCGCAGCAAACACTCGATGGCGAGTATCGTGAGTTGGACGATTGATTCGCTCCCCCTCGACTCCCACGGCTCGATAAAAGATTGATGGTTGGCACGCCCCGGATCGTATCGTGGGTATTGACTTCCTAATTTCGATCACTATTATTAGCACTCGTCTATAGTGAGTGCTAGCAACTCGCTTGGTAAACTAACCGCTTTATACGTAAATCATTGATTTGTATAGGAGAAATTGTGAATGAACATTCGTCCACTTCATGACCGTGTCGTTGTGCGACGCGTCGAAGACGAGCGCACGAGCCCCGGCGGCATCGTGATCCCCGATTCCGCCGCGGAGAAACCCATGCAGGGCGAGATCCTGGCTGCCGGTAACGGCAAAATCCAGGAGAACGGCGACGTGCGTCCTTTAGACGTAAAAGTCGGCGACCGCGTGTTATTCGGTAAGTATTCCGGCACTGAAGTCAAAGTCGCAGGCGACGATGTACTCGTGATGCGCGAAGACGACATCATGGGCGTGATCGAAAGCTAATCGCGCTTCGTCCAGAACCTTAAGGCTCAATATAGAGGAATTATCATGGCAGCAAAAGAAGTTCAATTTGGCGAAGCGGCGCGTGCGCGCAAGCTTCGAGGTGTAAACGTGTTGGCCGACGCGGTCAAAGTTACGCTGGGCCCGAAGGGACGTAATGTCGTCCTCGAGAAATCATTCGGTGCGCCCACCGTAACCAAAGACGGTGTATCGGTAGCAAAAGAGATCGAACTGAAAGACAAGTTCGAAAATATGGGTGCGCAAATGGTGAAAGAAGTCGCATCCAAAACGTCGGATGTGGCCGGTGACGGCACCACAACGGCTACCGTTTTGGCTCAATCGATGCTGAAAGAGGGACTGAAGGCGGTCGCCGCCGGCATGAACCCGATGGATCTTAAGCGCGGTATCGACAAAGGGGTTGCCGCAGCCGTCGAGAAACTGCAGGAAATTTCGAAACCCTGCTCGGACCACAAAGAGATCGCACAGGTCGGCACCGTTTCGGCCAACGCCGATGAGCCCATCGGTAATATCATCGCCGAGGCGATGGAAAAGGTCGGAAAAGAAGGCGTAATCACCGTCGAGGAAGGCCAAGGTCTCCAAAATGAACTGGATATCGTAGAGGGTATGCAATTCGACCGTGGCTATCTGTCTCCTTACTTCATCAACAAACAAGACAGCATGAGTGTCGATCTGGAGAACCCCTATATTCTGATCCATGATAAGAAGGTCTCCAACATCCGTGACTTGTTACCGATATTGGAAGGCGTCGCGAAATCGAGTCGGCCGCTGGTGGTTGTTGCCGAAGACGTCGACGGCGAAGCACTGGCCACACTGGTGGTGAACAACATCCGTGGAATTGTCAAAGTGTGTGCGGTCAAGGCGCCAGGCTTTGGCGACCGCCGCAAAGCCATGTTGCAGGACATTGCGATCCTGACGGGCGGCCAAGTGATTTCCGAGGAAGTCGGCATGAGCTTGGAGAGTGCGTCGCTTGACGACCTTGGTAGCGCAAAGCGTATTCAAATCACCAAGGAAAACAGCACCATCATCGATGGCGCCGGCAGCAAGGACGACATCGAAGCGCGCGTTAATCAGATCCGTGCCCAGATCGAGGAAGCCACCTCCGATTACGACAAGGAGAAGATGCAGGAGCGCGTGGCCAAACTGGCAGGTGGTGTTGCCGTCATTAAAGTCGGCGCCGCGACCGAGATCGAGATGAAAGAGAAGAAGGCGCGCGTGGAAGACGCGTTGCACGCGACCCGCGCGGCGGTTGAAGAAGGCGTAGTGCCCGGTGGCGGCGTCGCTCTGGTTCGTGCCATCGAAGCCGTTGCTAAGGTCGAAGGGAGCAACCACGACCAGGCCATGGGCATCAATTTGGTACGCCGTACACTCGAAGAACCGCTGCGTCAGATCGTCATTAACGCCGGTGAAGACGGCGCCGTCGTGCTCAACAAGGTCCGCGAGGAGTCCGGCAACTTCGGCTACAACGCGGGAACCGGCGAATACGGCGACATGATCAAAATGGGCATCCTGGATCCCACGAAAGTAACCCGTATCGCGTTGCAAAACGCGTCATCCATTGCCGGCCTCATGATCACGACCGAGGTCATGGTGGCTGAGTTGCCCGAAGACAAGAAGGATATGGGCATGCCTGGCGGTGGTATGGGAGACATGGGCGGTATGGGCGGCATGATGTAATTGCCTCCAATCCCTGCTGTGTTTTGATTAAAAGCCCCGCTTCGAGCGGGGCTTTTTTATTTACAGGGACGTAATGTATGTCGATTTTGCAGGAGCAGAAAATCAGCGGTGCAGTGGCTGCCAGGATCTTTACTCGAATCACTGCATCAGTTGCGGCGCTTGCGCGCCAGCATAACGCCGTCGCGTATCGTCAACAGCACGTTCTCGACGCGCTCGTCTTGTTGAACACGTTCGTTAAACGCCACCAACGCGTAGTCGGTTTCTGCAGCCGGCATTAGCACTTTCCCGGACCACAATACATTATCGGCCACCAGTATCCCGCCGGCCCGCAGCAATTCCAGCGCTGCTTCATAATACGCAACGTAGTTTTCTTTGTCGGCGTCGACAAATACTAAATCGAACGGACCCTGCAGCGCCGCCATCGTATCCAGTGCCGGACCTAAACGGATCGTTATTTTTTTACCGTGGGGGCTACGGTCAAAATACGTTTGCGCCAGCTTCGTCGTGTCCTCGTTGATGTCACAGGTAATAATTTCGCCGTTGTCGGGCAATGTCTCAGCCATCGTAAGCGCCGAATAACCCGTAAAGGTTCCGATCTCCAGTATACGCCGGGCGCTGCTAATACTTACGAGAAGCCGTAGCAGGGCACCTTCCAATGCGCCCACCAACATCTGTGGGTGTGCACAATCGGCGTGGGTGCGCCGTTCCAGTTCGCTGAGGATGGCCGACGGCGCACTCGAATGGGCGCTAGCATAGTTTTCCAATGATTTCTCGACTAATTGGCGCATTGCTATCGATTCCATCGCTGTAGTGAATGACAATAGTATCAATGTCGCTCGTCGCCTCACTACCTTTATCGGCCAGCAGCCAAGGACTACTGGAATCCGGACTCAAGCGGTTGCCGGCAAAATTACACGATGAAGTGCACGGCCAGCTCGAGTCACTAGCCGAAGCGCTATCCGCGGCCGACACGCGAACACTTGAGTCGGCCGATGCTCGGAACTGGCTGGGTTCACTACCGCGCGTATGGGCATGCAGTAAGTTTGTGGCAACGTGGTGTATCCGCGATCCCGGTGCAATGCTGGACTTGGTAGCGAGCGGCGATCTCGTGCATTGTTATGGTGACCGCGAACTTAAGACGCACGTTGCCAATGCGGTGGCCGGTTGCACCGACCCGACCGGGCTCGATACGGCCCTGCGTCGTTGCCGAAAACGCGAGGCGGTTCGGATCGCATGGCGTCAATTGGCAGGTTGGAGCGATCTCGCCGAACTCATGGCTTCGACGTCCGATTTGGCCGAAGCCTGTATCGAGACTACACTCGATCATCATTATCGATGGATGACGGACGCGTTCGGAGCGCCGCTCGGCGAGTCCTCTGCTCAACCCATTGCTTTGTCGATATTGGGGCTTGGTAAATTGGGCGGGCGCGAGCTCAATTTTTCGTCCGACGTCGATCTGATTTTTACTTACTCCGAAGACGGCGCGACCAGTGGTGGTCGCTACAGCAATCACGAGTTCTTTACGCGCCTCGGGCGGCGCGTCATAGCGACACTGGACGCACCCACCGCGGACGGGTTTGTTTTTCGCACCGATATGCGGCTACGGCCAAACGGCGACAGCGGGCCGCTGGCCTTGTCTTTCGACGCCATGGAGCATTACTACCAATTCCATGGCCGGGATTGGGAACGATATGCGCTGATCAAAGCCCGGCCCGTCGCCGGCGACCACGCGGCGGGTTATCGGCTGCTGCAATCGTTGAAGCCATTTGTATATCGCAAATACCTGGATTTTGGCGCGTTCGAGGCGATTCGGGCGATGAAAGTATTGATCGAACAGCAGTTTCCTAGTGATGGCCTCGGCAATGACGTGAAGCTTGGCCGCGGCGGCATTCGCGAGGTGGAATTTATCGCGCAGAGCTATCAATTGATCCGTGGTGGCCGCGAACCCAAGCTGCAGACACCACGCCTCTATGACGCGTTGGCGGAAGTTACCGAGACCGGCATGCTGTCGGAGTCGGTCGTGGAGCAGCTCAAAAGTGGCTATGATTTTTTACGGGATACCGAACATTGCTTACAGATGCTTGATGATCGGCAGACCCATCGCTTACCCGTCACGGAAATTGACCAGACGCGGCTCGCGTTTCGTTTCGGATTCGAGAATTGGGATGCGTATTACTTTGAGCTGTCCAAACACACGGATCGTATTCACGAACAGTTTAATCGAACCTTTGCCACTGCTTCGGCTGCGAAGCCGGAGCATTCGGTAGCGATGGATATCTGGTTGGGCGCAAGCGAACCCGCAATGCGAGCGGGGCAATTGCGCGAGCTCGGCTATACCCGGCCCGAAGAAGCAGCGGGACTGCTGGCGCAGTTACGCGCGGGCAGTGTTTATCGCGCGTTATCACACACTGGCCGCGACCGGCTCGATCACCTAATGCCGCTGATTATCGAGGCAACATTATCGGTCGACAATAACGCCGATACACTGACTCGAATTGTGAATGTGGTGCAGTCTATCGGCCGGCGTTCAGCCTATCTCGCGTTATTAATTGAAAATCCGCTCGCACTCACACAACTCGTCAAACTTTGCTCCGCCAGCGCCTGGCTCAGCACCTGGGTGGCCCAACATCCGGTGCTGTTGGACGAACTGCTCGATCCGCTGAGTGGCTACCGACCGACGACGGTTACCACTATGACTCAGGAGATCGAGAGTGCATTAGCGACGGTTGATAGCTCCGATTTGGAAGAGCAGATGGAGCGAATGCGGGATGCGCACCACGCTCGCGTACTGCAGATCGCCGCCGCGGACTGCGCACAAAATCTCGATGCGTGGCAGGTCAGTATCGAACTCTCGGACCTGGCCGAAGCAGTGCTGGTCAACAGTGTCGATATCGCGAAGCGCAGTTTCGCGGACCGCTACGGGAGTCCGTCCTGTGGCCGCTCCGAAAAACCCGTCGGACCGGACTTCGGAGTCGTCGCCTACGGCAAACTCGGCAGCCTGGAGCTCGGTTACAACTCCGACTTGGACCTGGTTTTTCTCTACGAAATTTGTGGGACGAGGCCCGGCGCCGGTGACAAAACTCACGGTGGCGGCGTAACGCTTGGAGGCCATGAGAGCATCAGCAACGAGCATTATTTTGGACGCCTTACCCAGCGGATAATACATATCCTGACGACCCGCACCGCAGCAGGATTCCTGTACGAAATCGATATGCGCCTGCGACCGAGCGGCCGCTCTGGGACACTGGTTTCGTCGGTAGACGCTTTTGCTTCCTATCAGCGCACTCATGCTTGGACCTGGGAGCACCAAGCCTTGGTGCGATCGCGGATGGTGACCGGACATCGCGAATTGCGCGAAAGATTTGAACAAATCCGAGAACGGATTCTGCGCCGCGAACGTGACGCCGCGACGCTGAAGGAGGCGATCGTCGCAATGCGCCAAAAAATGCTGACCGCGGATGTTCGTACCGAACCTCGCTACGACTCAGCGGCGTTCGACCTCAAGCTCGATCGTGGCGGTATCGTCGATATCGAGTTTTTCGTGCAGTATTTGGTCTTGCAGTACGCCCACTCACACCCGGAATTGACGGGACCGCGCGACAATATCGGCCTGCTCGCGCTGGCCGCAGACCTCCATGTCGTGGACCACAGCACCGCCGCATCGCTTGCCCAGGCCTATCGCTCGCTGTTACAGCGTGGTAACCAATTAAAGCTGATGGACGCTGCGTTGCGGGTTCCCGATACCGAATTGACCGACGTCCGGGATGCCGTCAAACAGGCATGGAATAGGGTCTTCGGTTGAGCCGGAACGGGAACAGCAGTTGACATCGCCGCTAAACTTCTGGAACCTCTGATACATCATCGGTAGCTGAATCTCGGCTCGGAATTGCCCGAATTTCCGACTCGGGTCGTGGGCAGCAGCTTAGTTGTGATCGGGGTTTCCAAACCCGATTCGGGTAAGATTGCGACTCGGCACAGCCGAGCATGAATCGATCAGTGGTTTTGACAGTTGAGTCTAAGTTGCGCGGCTAATCCGGCCGCCTCATTCGCTTAAGGAGAGTTCGTATGTCTTTCGCCGATCGTGACGGCGTCATTTGGCTGGATGGGGAACTCGTGCCCTGGCGCGACGCTAATATTCATTTGCTCACCCACAGCCTGCACTATGGGCTTGCCGTGTTCGAGGGGGTACGCGCGTATAAATCGCCCCGCGGTACCGCCATCTTTCGGCTGCAGGATCATACCAACCGGCTGTTCGGATCGGCCCATATCCTCGGCATGGCGATGCCATTTGATCAAGATACGATTAATGAAGCGCAGCGCCTGGTGGTTCGCGAAAACAACCTCGAGACTGCTTACGTAAGACCCATTGCGTTCTACGGATCCGAAGGCATGGGATTGCGGACTGACTCACTAAAAACCCATGTCGGAATCGCCGCATGGGAGTGGGGCGCATATTTAGGTGACGATGGATTAACCAAAGGCATTCGGGTTCGAACCTCATCGTACACCCGACTGCACGTCAACATTTCGATGTGCCGCGCCAAGGCCAGTGGTCACTACATCAACTCCATGCTCGCGCTACAAGAGGCGTTGGCCTGCGGCTACGACGAAGCGCTGTTGCTCGACGCCAGCGGGTACGTTATGGAGGGCAGCGGTGAGAACTTATTCATCGTGCGTAATGGCAAGTTAATGACTCCCGACTTGACCTCGGCACTGGAAGGCATCACCCGCGATACCGTTATTCAACTTATCGCCGAAGCCGGCCTCGAGTTGGTGGAAAAACGCATCACTCGCGACGAAGTATATCTGGCTGACGAGGCGTTTTTTACCGGCACCGCGGCGGAGGTCACGCCTATTCGTGAACTCGATAATCGCACTATTGGTGCTGGAAGCCGTGGGCCGATCACCGAACAGTTACAAACATTATACTTTGACCAGGTGCATGGCCGCCGAAATTTTCATGGCGAATGGTTAACACCCGTCGCCAAAACGACCCCTGACAGCACTAAATGAGCCGGAACTTTGCAACTATGACCGATACCAAACCGTCGTCCCCAACACCCCCGACGGAGCGGCAAATCACAATTAGCCGCAACGATCTGCCGCTGCACTGCCCGATGCCGGATGCGGAACTTTGGAGCTCCCACCCGCGAGTGTATCTACCGATCGAAGAAAGCGGACAGGAATTATGCCCGTATTGCGGAACGCTATACGTCTTGCGTGACGACACCGAACGATAACCATCAACTTAAGGAACCTCTACATAAGTTATGACCGATCAATTTGGGCCCAAAATGATCAATCTCTGCGTTGCAATGCACAAGCTATAGCCGGGCTATTCCTCGCGCTTCGCGCCTCGATCTTGATCATTTTGAATCCCAGCTTGATTCGCCCAGACTTCTGCAGAGGTTCCTTCAATTGACGGCGCGAGCTTAGCAATGAGCGACGACGCCAACAATGTATTGGTGGTGGGCCCAAGTTGGGTCGGCGATATGGTGATGGCGCAGAGTTTATTTCGTGCGCTACAGGATCGGGAATCGTGTCGGATCACCGTATTGGCGCCGGAATGGACACGGCCATTGACAGCGCTCATGCCGGAGGTGGCGGCTGCAATCTCACTACCGTTCTCACACGGGGAATTGCGGGTCCGCGAGCGGCGCAAACTTGGCCGTGAGTTGATCGGCCGCCGATTCCAAAGAGCCATTGTGCTTCCAAGTTCCTACAAGTCCGCGTTGGTCCCGTATTGGGCACGTATCCCGCAGCGCACAGGCTACCGAGGCGAGATGCGATACGGCCTGCTCAATGACATAAGGCGGCTCGATCGGCAGCGCCTAACGATGACGGTGCAGCGGTTTGTGGCGTTGGGACTACCACTCGAGCAACAGCACGCGGTGCCTAACTTCAAATCTCCGCAGCTTACCGTCGAACCGGCACAAGTGGCGGAAACCCGGCAGCGGCTGCGGCTGACCACAACCACCGGCCGATTGCTCGTATTGTGTCCGGGCGCAGAATTTGGCCCAGCGAAACGCTGGCCAGTCGAGCACTTTGCGACGCTCGCACAACACTATGCATCGCAAGGCTGGAGCGTTTGGTTGCTGGGATCGAAACACGACCAGCCGCTTACCGCCGCCATTGTCCGGCAAGTACCGGAAGCGTGCATCGATCTCGCAGGCCAAACATCGCTCGCCGATGCGATCAATTTGCTGGCGTCGGCCGATACCGTGGTGAGCAATGATTCCGGATTGATGCACGTTGCTACGGCGCTGGGGCGCCATGTCGTGGCGTTATACGGTTCATCGAGCCCCGATATCACGCCACCGTTGGGAGACAATGCGACAGCCTTGCACCTTGGTCTCGAATGCAGTCCGTGCTTCAAGCGCGAGTGCCCGCTCGGTCATTTGCGATGCCTACGTGAGCTCACGCCTTCTCAAGCGATGGTGGCGATCGACCGCACGTAACCTGCTACGGAGCCGATTTCGCACCGCAATCGGCCGCATACACGCGATTCCAGCAGCGAGCGCGGTGGCTGAAGATAGACGATATACTTAAGGAATCTCTGCACAACTCTGGGCGAATCAAGTTGGGATTCAAAATGACCAAGATCAAGGCGTGAAACACAAGCAATAGCCGGGCTATTGCTTGTGTTTCACAACGCAGAGATGGATTATTTTGGACCCAAGTTGATCGGCCATGACTTATGCAGAGATTCCTTCGGGATATCCGATCAATCGATGGCCGACCGCTCTGAATACAAAATCGAGTAGAGACTCCATTAAGCTAACTACCTAACCAGCCTGATTTTTCACTGTTATGACTGCCAAACGCGGATGTGTCCTAGTTACCGGCGGTGCGGGATATATCGGATCACACACGACGCAACAACTGACCGATGCCGGTTATGGCGTGGTCGTGCTCGATAATTTGTGCACCGGCCACCGCTGGGCAGTCGCTTCCAGTGCGGACTTTTACGAGGGCGATGCGGGCGACTCGGCGCTGCTAAATAGAATTTTTCAATGCCATGAAATT
>JAOTWM010000043.1 GCA_029862885.1 Gammaproteobacteria bacterium | reverse complement strand
CTAGGATTCTTTGACGAAGATGAGAATCGTGTAGAACCGGCTGATAACCCCTTCATACCAAAAGTGTTACCTATGTCTTCGGTATAAACTGTTACCCATGTGCCCGGGTTGGACCTCGATCGTATTGTGGGCCGTGCAGGGGTCGAACCTGCGACCACGGCGAGTTATTCTTTGGCGTCGGCGAGGAGACTGGTAAACTAGATTGTGTAACTGTTCATAGACCAATACTCTTGAAGGTATAGGAGATGGGAAATGAGCAAGATCACGATACCGAAAGATATAGCGGCGTTAGCCGGCGAGATGGGCGAGAGGTTCAAGTCTGAGCAAGACTTATCGGATTCTAACCCGGCGTTAAAAAGGAGACGTCGAGCCGGAGCCCGTGAGGGGCGACGCGCGCTGAGGGCGAAACGCCCTGCCGGCACGGTCGGCGCATCCCTTCAGGGCGGCGCGTACGGACCCCTCTCCGAAAGAGATATCGAACGCATTCATCATACGGCCCTCGATGTTCTGGAGAAGGTGGGCATGGGAAACCCCCTGCCCATCCTGCGCGAACATGCACTGGCCAGGGGCGGCCGGATTGACCAGCACGACAGGCTTTGTTACCCGAGGGC
Organism: Gammaproteobacteria bacterium; assembly: GCA_029862885.1. Taxonomy (GTDB): domain Bacteria; phylum Pseudomonadota; class Gammaproteobacteria; order Arenicellales; family JAOTWM01; genus JAOTWM01. Next base: position 18,904 of record JAOTWM010000043.1, on the reverse strand, counting down.
GCTGGTGGAGGATGTCATCGCCGCCATGCCCAGAGAATTCGTGGTGCATGCCTACAATCCGGACAACGATGTGGAGAGCGGCGCCGGACGGGTGCACTTCGGACCCGGTGGGGATGCGGTGACGACCCTGGACGTGAATGGTCGCTGCTACCGTCCCTCGACCCTCGTCGATGTGTATGACTTCGCCCGGCTGATCGACTGGTTGGAGCATGTGCACGATTTCTCCCAGGTGGTGATCGCCACCGATATCCCGGACCTTCGCGCCGCCGACCTCAACATGGCCTACGCCGCTATCACGGGCACCACCAAGCACGTGTGTCTGTCGCCTACGGATGCCGCCCATGTCGATGACATCATCGAACTGATGGATCTGATTGCGGGCGGCGAGAAGAAACGGCGCGAGCGACCGTTCTGTTCTGCCGGTGGCTGCTGCGTGGTCTCTCCACTCACCTATGGGGACGACAACAGTGAAGTCTGCCTCGCCGCCACGCGGATAGGCGGGCCGGTCTGGGCGGTAATGGCGCCCCAAGCCGGTGCTACTGCGCCGGCAGCCCTCGCCGGGACACTCGTCCAGGTGACGGCGGAGTCGCTCGCGGCGCTTATGCTGGTGCAACTGGTGGTGCCGGGACAGCCCATGGCTTTCGGGCCCTGGCCTTTCGTCTCGGATCTGCGCACCGGCGCCTTCACTGGCGGCGGGGGCGAGCAGGCTCTGCTGGCGGCGGCGGCCGCCCAGATAGGCCGCCATTACGGCCTTCCCACCTCGGTCGGTGCCGGTATGTCAGATGCGAAGTGGCCCGATGCCCAGGCCGGCTTCGAAAAGGGAATCACCGTTACGTCTGCCGCATTGGCCGGTGCCGAGGTTTCGGAAGTCGCCGGTATGATGGCGAGCCTCATGGGCTGCTCCTTCGAGGCCATGGTGATCGACAATGACATGCTGGGCAGCGTCGCCCGGCTGCTCCGTGGAATCGAGGTCACCGAAGAGACTCTTTCGTTCGAGACCATCCGCGATGTGGTCCGCGACCCTGGTCACTATCTCGGCCACTCGCAAACGCTCTCGCTCATGGAAAGCGAATACCTCTATCCCGGCATCTCCGACCGCCGATCTCAGGGTGAGTGGCAAGAGGCCGGACGGCCCGACATCGTCGATGCGGCTCGCGCCCGAGTCCGGGAGATCCTCTCCACCCACTACCCCGACCACATCGGCCCGGCAACCGACCGCAAGATCCGGGAGCGATTCGACATTCTGCTTCCCGAAGAGGCCATGCGCCCCGGCAACGGTCGCTGGTGAGTCGATGTCGATTCAATCAGCGAACAGGTGGGGCCGGACAGCGCGGCCGCGTTTTTTGCGCTGCATCGCCAAGGGAGCATTCAGCCGTCTACATAGCGTGTACACAGACTTGAAAGCAAAACTGGAATTTGCGCATCCAAGCGATTGCTGGTGGGCCGTGCAGGGATCGAACCTGCGACCACCTGATTAAAAGTCAGATGCCTGATGTGTGATAAGCCACTGAATCATATAGCGATAACACCCTAACGCTTTCCAATTCTTTCGCGAGTTTTGCTGCTTTAACTCGTTATTTTCGTTAGTTTGGCGTTTAAATATTGGAAAGAAAATAGCTTGCTTGATCACGCTTCGCGTCATTGGAAAGCGCTGCAGTGGTGTAGCTATTTCGGCATCCTAAGTCGCTCAGGCCGCAGCCCGATACAGATACTGCTGGAAGCCCGCAAAAACCTTTCCGATTTCTTCCGGCCTACCCAGGTCGGCCGCGGCATCGGCAATGGAGTTGTTGTATTTGAGCCGCAATAACGGCGCTAGTTTGTCCTGGTCCAGTTCCTGTACACCTTCGCTCACATAGTGTGCGAGCACAAAGTCAAGGAAGGCTTGCTGCTTGGCGTTGAAGTGGGTATTGATCGTGACTTTGGCTGTCGTTGCCCTTTCCGCACGAGCAAGCCTAGGGAGCGCGTAGGCGACGTAGGCAAGCACATCGAACAGGTCGCTTTTTTCGGGATCGATAATCCGCTGCATCCCGGCCATTTGCTCAGCGCCGAATCCCTTTTCCGCCAGCCCGGCCAAATAGCCTTGCGCGTGTTTCGGGGACGCTCCATCAGGCGCGCGGTTCGGCTTCACCCTTAAAGAAATCGGGCAGTTTGCCGAACAGCATTTCCATGAACTGCTGCACCGACATCGGCGTGCCGTCCGGGTGCCAAAAGCGGGTCCTCGAGAAACCACGATTCGATAGAGTTATCGAAATTGAGACGTGGTAACGCAGCTGCCGCCAGAAACGTAACAACCGCCAATGCAACGAGCACAACCTAGCGTCGTCTGAATAGCAATTGTATGAATCGTTCCGGCATTGTTCGGACGCTGGGAGCCTTGGAATATTGGCACGTGGATGTAGCCACAGAGTAGCACGGCGAAAATGGGTCACTCGATACGGTAGAATTTCGTACCCTTCGAAATGCAAGGATGGTCGTGAAGAGCATGTCTTTTCTGAAAATTGGAGTGATGGCATTGGCGCTGACAGTTTGCGAACCTCCGCGCTCGTTCGGCGCCAACCCATGCGCCGCTTCCAGGCCAAACCCTGAAAGCTGTGGTGTGACACGATCCGACTACTCTGCCCGCATGGGTGAGGCCCTCGACCTCGAATACCGATTCAAGACGTTTGGAATATGGGGAATCAGAGGATTCGAAGGACCTGATTCCAACGCCCCGATCTTTATCGAAGGCAATGGGGACCTGGTAGTTCTCTATCATGGATTCATGGCGTCGCCGCCTGAGATGGTGCCGCTAGGTCGACTGATCAATGAGGCCCTGGGAGTCTCCATCTATATTCCACTCATCCCGGGATTTGGTGCGAATGTCGAGGTCAGCCAGTTGTATCGTTTTCCGGACTGGGTAAATGCGGTTGAGGAAAGTCTTCAGTGGGCGAGACACTGCTTTAACAAAGTTTATGTCGTCGGCTATTCGGTAGGCGGCGGTTTGATCGCCCACCACGTTCTGGCACCCGATCGCCAGACTGTCGACGGGCAGGTTCTGCTCTCGCCATTCTTCAAGGGGGCTCCGTGGCAACAGACATGGGCGGGAGCCGTCGCGACCAAAGGCCTCCTTGCGGTTTTGAAATCGGTGTTCCAATTCAAGAAGATCTCGCTGCAGAGGATCGCGCGCATCACTCGCGGAAATTACCGGGACCTGAAAATTCTGCTGGAAGACCCGGCGATCTACGATCAGTTCTTTGCGATGCGGGCGGGTATGAACATATCGGACCTGACTCGGGCGCTGAAATCGATTCCCAATCGCATGACGTCCGATGTCCCGACCGCCGTAGCAATATCCGCATCGGACCAGACAATCAGCCGGAAATATGCACTCAAGTTTTCAGAGCGTCATTTTTCTGATCTCAGGAGCACTCTTGTCTTGGCCGAAGAAGAGCAAATTTCTCACCAAATCGTTGTGCCACATGCAGAACTGAACCCGGCATTTGGCAAGGTTGCGGATTGGGTGGTGGGCCAGTTGCAGTTGATGTCGGAGCCAAAATGAGAGGGGCGGCTTATCTTCTCAGCCTCTTCATATGCAGCTCGCCTGTTGCGGCGATGGAAGTCGACCCATACCTCGCCTGGATGCATGAGATTAATGATTCAACCGAAGTGATAAACCGGTTTATCAACCAGACGGCCAGAGAGACTGTAGAAGAAGTCAACGGCAAGCCCGATAAGTACGACTCTTGTGAGGCCGTGACTGTTCGGATTTTCAGACGCAATCATACATCGATATTCACCTCGAAAAGACTATTGAGGCACATACACAGCAATCCTGACATTGACAAACTTGGCCGCGCTCACTTTGAAGAAGTCCACGGCTCCATGTATCGATACGTTCCGCAGCTTTACGTTTCCTCCTTGTCTGACACCATCAATGTCAATGGAATCTATATTGGTGACGATAAGATCGCTCATTTTTTCGGATTTGGCCGGAGGTATTACAAGCGGTATCTGACGGCGTTAGGTAAAGGGAAAGATACGGAAACTGCCCTACTGGAGGCAATACGGTATGGAGTCCGCAACGAAAACGGACTCATGGGAAAACTGATAGACGGCATCTTTTCGCACGCAGATCTGGAGGCAAATTTTCAAGGCATGCAGATGGCAAGGTCATTCTGCGAAGGTGAGAACCCCAACCTGGTTGGTAGTGCTGGCGCCTGGGTTTGGGATCATGATACGGACTTTTCCGAATTTGTAATTCCCACGATTGATGAAGGATTTAATAACAGCCATTACATCAAGATCTACTGGCCGGGAGTTCGTCGGCGGCTGAAGCGCTATTGTGACATTGAAAACCTGCCCTTTGTGATGGATCGCCTCGCGGACTACAAATCACGCGATCAGATAACGCTTTCACGCACCTTTGTCGCAGAGTACTTAGGGAAAAAGGATTTCAATCGCGATCTTCACTCCTTTGATAATAGCTGCACCGATCCCGACCGTATTTGACATCGACCACAGGCTACGCCGCATGATGCGAAATCGACCATTCATCCTGAAGACGCGATGAGCAAGATTGCCTTCGCAGCAATGTATGAAACCTGAATATATTCATTGTCACATTCCATGGTCTTACGAAACATTCTCTCATTCCACTCCAAGAAATCACGTGGCGGATCTTCTGTAGCCGAAGAGCCTATCTATTCGTCCTCCAAATCGTATACGTGTACGTCCATCTCCATTTATTCCGTTCTTACGGCAGTCGATTCAGGTTATCTGGAGCGACCTGCCCTTCGACCGGGCGCTGCGTATTAAGAAGATCGCGGCACAACCTGCTCGTGCACGCTTACATGATCTGGATAACACATATCGTTGCGCGTGGCAGTAACGACCAGTACTGTACCTTTAAGAATGCTCCTCGAAATAGATGTGCCAGACGATGGTAGCGACGTTTGTAAAAACTTGTTTGGCGCGAAAATTAACAGATTAATCGAGCGTATTATTCAGGGAATCCAGCAACCCATTTGCCAAGCCTTCAATTTCATCCCCCATTGTTTTATCAAGGCGTTCCACCGCCGCCCGATAACGATAAGCGGATTAGTTCTGGGTACTACTCTTTAAAAACGATTGAATACCGATGAACCACCGGTTGGCCATCTTCTCATTACCGCCGTCATTCGGATGAATGCCGTCGTACGTATCCTGCAATGCGTCAAAGCCGGTGAAGTGATCGACCAATATGACGCGTGACGTCGAAGTGTCTTGCGCTTTCGCTAACTCGGCAAGTCCTGCGTTGAATCGCTCGATGCGTATAGTCGCGGCGTAGTGCGCCACCGGAATGATCGCCGCCAACAGGACGTGCACACGCGGGTTGTGCGCACGCAGTCGCTCAATTATTTGATCGATCTCGTCAACGGTTTCGTCGATGTCCTGGCCACCGCCGACATCGTTTGTCCCAAGGTGCATGAGCACGATATCGGGCGAGGCCTGCACGGCCCACTGGTCGATCCGCTCGAGCACCTGATCTGCACGCCAACCCCAGTGACCTTCGTGATCGGCATCGTAATCGTTGGCGTCATTGCCACCGGAGTATCCGCGACTCATGCTGCCGACGAAATCAACGCTCATTCCGGCTTCTCCCAGGGCGATCCATAGCGGCCGGCGGTAGCTGCTGGTGTCGCCTTGGGTGATCGAATCGCCGAGCAGCATGATGCGCAGCGGTGTTTGCTCGGCAACGACGCGATCACCGGACATCAGAAACATCAGGCAGATCGCACCCGGCAGAACCCGCCCGGCGGCACGAGCGAATAATTCGGAAAACCCACCCACGATTAACCGCATTCGCTCCATATCCTATTCATAGCCTATCCCTTGTCAGGGCCTTTGTCATGGTCGTTAGAAATTTGGGTGGGGACTATTACACGTCTACGTTAGGTGTGCACACCCCCGTCAGCGCCACCCATGACTGAGGAACAGCAAAATTTGTCCGCCCAACTCGACGACCTCCTGGGCGTTATCGAGAAGCTGTGCGCGGAGTGCGAGAGTGCGTGGGGCAAGGATTTAACCCAGGCCCAGCAAATGCACACTTAACAAATGACGACGCGAGTGTCAGTGGACGCGGTGCGTCAGATCGAGAAAGACGACGCCAAGATATTCCCCGACAAGGGCGAGTCATAATTGGATTAGACGCCCCTGTCATTCCTTTAATCACAAAGGATGTCGATATCACAGGGACAATAGTACACTTGGCGGCACTTCGATTGAGCTGCTTGCAGGTAAGAAATTCATGAGACGATTGCTGGCCGTTAGCATCACGCTGTGCCTCGCCGCCTATGCAGCCGCAGAGGACGAATGGCCGTTCGAGGCCCAGCCCGTGGCCAGCTTTGACGAGCCCTGGGCCATGGCCTTTTTTCCGGACGGCCGTTTGTTGGTTACCGAGAAGCCGGGACGACTGTTGGTCGTCACGCAGAGTGGCGAAAAATCGGCGCCGGTTTCCGGCGTTCCAGAGGTCGACTACGGCGGCCAGGGCGGTCTTGGCGATGTCGCGCTGCATCCTGATTTCGCCGATAACGGTATGATCTATTTGAGTTACGCCGAGGCGGGCGACGGCAACACTCGAGGCGCCGCGGTGATTCGAGCGCGGCTGACACTCGATAACGACGGCGGTTCGTTATCCGACATCGAGGTGATCTGGCGACAGGTGCCAAAGGTATCCGGCCGCGGCCACTACGGCCACCGCCTGTTGTTCTCCGGCAACGGCTACCTGTATATCTCTTCGGGCGAACGGCAAAAATTCGATCCAGCACAGGACATGCAGAGCAATCTCGGCAAGATCGTTCGCCTGCACGACGACGGCTCGATTCCAAACGACAACCCGTTTTTTGCAAAAGGCGGGGTCACAGCGGAAATCTGGTCGCTCGGCCACCGCAACCCGCTCGGTATCGCGTTCGATGCCAAAGGGCAGCTCTGGATCACCGAGATGGGGCCACGCGGCGGCGATGAGCTCAACCTCGTCATCCGCGGTGAGAATTACGGCTACCCGATCGTATCCAACGGCAGGCACTACAGCGGTAAGGATATTCCGGATCACGACACACGCCCCGATTTCCAGGCACCCAAGGAGTGGTGGACGCCCGTAATCTCGCCCGGCGGATTTATGATCTACTCCGGCGAACTCTTCCCCGATTGGCAAGGTGACGGGTTCGCTCCCGGACTGTCATCGAAGTCGCTGGTTCGCATCGAATTTGACGGCGAGAAGGCCCGCGAGGCGCAGCGCTTTGATATGGGCAAGCGCATGCGCGCCGTTGTAGAGGGGCCGCACGGCGCAATCTGGATGCTCGAAGATAAGCGCGGCGGCCGGCTATTGAAGTTGATGCCGCTAGACGCGATATGACACGAGACTGCCGACCGATTGTGAGAATTGCAACGTAATTAACGAGACGCCTGCGACGCAGATCGTCGTTTAACCGTGGCGTTCGTGAGCCCTGTTTGAAACGCGGGCGATCGCCGCCGAGTATAAGGAGAACAAGAGCCCTTTTCCCTGAAGTCGACCTCTATTGACAAGTCCAATAAATGCGCACTCAGCAACAGACGACGCAAGTGCTAGTCGATGCGGTGCGCCAGATTGAGAAGGACGGCTCGGAAATATTCCCCGACAACGGCGAGTGATAATCGGGGCCGAGTAAAAATGGCGGCCAATGATGTAGTCCAAATCTCCCCGGCCGCGCATTTTTACCTCGAGGCATATGGTTTATCCTTCCTATCCGTAGGTCTGCGCGGCCGCCGATTCCAGTGGCTATACGCTGGTGCTTAAAACTGTGATGGCAGGTATTACGCACAAGTCCGACGTAAATGAGGTCAAAGTCAATATTGCAAGTCGACAGCAGCTTGAAGTCGCCTACCAGGATTTGCAAACACGACTCGGAAACCGGGTCGTGGTGATGCCAATGATCGAGTCTGGCGTCGAGGTCTCCGTGGGCATGAAGAACGATCCGCAGTATGGTCCACTGATAATTGTCACCTGCGTTGGGGTGCTGATCGATGTGCTTGCCGTGCGCGCATTTAAACTGGCCCCAGTGGATAGCAAACAGGCCAGCGCGATAATCGATCAGACCAGGTTAGCGAAACTGTTATCCGGGGTGCGTGGGCAATCGGCGGTAGATCGGCAAGCTCTGGCCGAATTGATAGCCAGGTTGTCCGAACTCGCGATTATCTTTGCTGATTCAATTGCAGAAGTCGATTTGAATTCGGTGATCGTTAGTCAGTCCGGCTGTACCGTCGTCGATGTGCTGGTGGTGCCGAGACCGAAGACTTCTGGCTAGACGTCAGTAAAGCACAGTGACTACGAGCGACGTCTTATTGTTACCCGAACGCAACGCCTGGTCGCTCGAGTTAACGGCGGCGCGGGAAAAAACGCTGCGGCGACTGGCGAAGGCGATTAAAAAGGATGAGCCTGCGCTGGCGGTACTCAGCCCTTATGTCCTGGGAATGCACGCTGAAATCCTGGACGCTCCGAGTCTTGTCATCGAGGATCACGGCGGGATTAGGCTGTTTGAGAAGAGTGGCGATAAAGCCTACTCTTACCGTGCCCTGTTGCTGGCCGACGACGATGATCTGGTTGCGATAGGCGTGCCGCGCAACGATGGCTTCGAGGCTTACTGTCGCGACTGGCTTGGTCTCGGGGCCCCACGGTTGCTGACGCCGAAAATTTCAGGTCCGGACGACTCGCTGGCCACCCGTTGCCGTCTGGATGCGAATTTTATTGACAGTGTCACTGCGCACGCCGAATACCATAACGGGCTCAATGTACTTCCCTACATGGGGAGTTGGCCGATATGGGAGCTGGCCGGCGAAATTGCACGTAACAGCCGTGCGCCGGTACGTGTTATCGCGCCGCCGCCACAATTGTCGCTACGTGTTAATGACAAGATCTGGTTTACCGAGTTAGCGCAGAAAATCTGCGGGCAGGACGCGACACCACCTGCCCGTCCCGCACATAATTTTACGAACCTTTGCCAAATCACAATGGACCTCGGTAGAGAATACCCGAGCATTGCAATAAAACTGCCTGATAGCGCGAGTTCAGCAGGCAATCTGGTTCTGAATTCCGGCGAAATACGTAAGTCATCGATACAGCAACTCTATCAACAGCTAAATTCGAGACTGCTGACGCTTGGCTGGAACGGTAAGTTTCCGTTGCTGGTTAACGCCTGGGAGAATCCAATTATTGCCAGTCCATCGGTACATCTTTGGATACCTGCGATCGAAGTCGGTTTACCGTTGGTGGAAGCCATTTACGACCAGCATACCAGCGGACTCGAACGCGAGTTTGACGGGGCCACACCTTGCCGACTGGGACAGGACTGGCAATTTCGGCTGGCACGACAGGCGTTCCAGCTCGGTCGTGTGTTGCAGCACTTGGGTTATTTCGGTCGCTGTAGCCTTGATGCCATCATCATCGGTGCCGATCTGGAACGCGCACAGCTACATTGGGTAGAATGCAACGGACGTTGGAGTGGGGTATCGATTCCGCTCAGCCTAAATCGACGTCTCGACCGGGTTCATGCAATGCCCTTTGTGATTCTTGAAGAGGCCCATCAACAGCTAGCAGCGCGTGAATTGGGGCAGGTACTGCAAAGTCTGGAATCACTGCTATACCAGTCTGGCAAGCGGGAAAGCGGAGCGATTTTACTTTCTCCCGGCAGGTTATTGGATGGAACCGGGTTTGAACTAATGGTACGTGATGCCAGTTTAGACTCTGCTATCGATAAAGGCCGCAAATTTGTGCATCAGCTGGGTGAAATCCAATTTTAATACCAGGCGTCCTGCATCGATGCTTTTTTACGGGCGATAAAATCGAGCAGAGCCTCGTCGATTCCCGGATCGATCGGCGGCGCTTGATATTCCGCTAACATCCGGTTCCAGCGTTCGTAGGCGCGTTGTTGCATGTCTTTGCTGCCGGCTTCGCTCCATTGCTCGAACAATCCGCCCATTCGAGCGGATCGTGCTCATATTGATGGCACATATAAGGGCGAAGGTGACTCGCAGTCGAATCACCCGGGAATCGCTTCGGGTCGTTGTGAGTCGGCCGCTCCGGGCGTACCCTACCGACTGGTTCCGCCGAATAAGCAATCAGTTTGATAGCTAGAAAAACGATGTCCTGACAGGCAGGGATCGGCCAGCAAGAGACATTTTGTCGACATAAAAATACCGTCGGCTTACCGATGCGTAAAAGACTGTGGCTGTGTAGCGAAAAGTCCCTCTCTTATTCAACTATCCCTTTTGGTCCAACTTTCCCTGACGGGGTACAATCAGCTCCCTATAGCTGCTTGAGTAACAATTCGCCAGGGACAGGATGGGAAGCAACGCGACGTGTTTCCCTGTCGTGAATCACTGCACTTTGGCGTCGTTACACCGTAACGCCCCCTCTCGGCAAAACCGCAGGCGACATTTCCACCGCGGATTGCGCATGACAGCGGGATGGTGCAGGCGTATCACGGTAACGACATCGCGCTCAGACAGTATTATACTTAGAGAGCCACAAAGGCGTCGGAGTCCTACAGGAGAATCTACATGACCGTTTGTCCAATTGCTATTATGGCCAGCTGCAAAAAATGCCCGGCAGTCTCGGTGTGCCCTTTGAAGAGAGTTCTCGGCGACTACGTCGAGGACGATAGTGCCGAGCAGAAACCTCAATCGAAGCCAATGAACTCAGATCAGACAAAGGACTGAGCGCAATCGTTCGGGCTGTCGGGGTCGGTAGGGTACTGTCAAGTTGAGCGGGATTTATATCTGTAGAATTGTAGCAATGGCCGTGACTGACACAGGAATTATTAAGGCCGCTGTGTGTTCCAATCCAGACCCAATTTCGGCATGATGAATTAGACCGCTGTGGGTCGTGACCGGGCAGTCGCCCTAATAATTTAATCGGTCAGCAATGAGTACTTTAGTAGCGAGGCTATCGCGTGCGACGATGTCATTAGCTAAGCCTATTTGTTAACCGGCGTGCAAAAATGACCCACTTCAGGGGTTAATCGGCGTCGCAAATTGACCCACCTTCAACCACACTTCCGGGCCGATAGATATTGGCATGGGAGGGTAATCGGAGGGGATGTTGACGGTGGAAACAATCAGAGAAATACGTTTAGCGGCCCGCGATGGCGAGAAGTCGATTCGACAAATCGCACGGGATCTGAATCTGTCCAGAAACACGGTGCGTAAGGTTCTATGCAGCGATGAAACCGAGTTTAAGTACCGGCGTTCGACCGTGTATCGACCTCAACTTGGGGCGTATGTGACGCAATTAGAGCACTGGCTGGAGGTGGATCAAGAATTGCCGGTCAAACGCCGGCGTTGTGCCCAGGTGTATACCAAGCTTTGCAAGAGGAAGGCTATTGAGGCGGTTACGACACGGTGCGTCGGTATGTGAAAGCCTGGCGGATAGAGCATCAAGAAGTTATCCAAGCGTACATACCATTGTGTTTTGATCCTGGGGATGCGTTTCAGTTTGACTGGAGCCATGAAACGGTCGTGCTCGGTGGACAGACGACCGCGATCAAGCTGGCGCATATACGGTTGAGCCATAGCCGATTGTTTCTGGTGGTGGCGTATATGCGCGAGAGCCAGGAGATGGTGTTTGATGCCCATCGCCGGGCATTTGAGTTCTTTGGAGGGGTGTGCCGTCGGGGTGTGTACGACAACATGAAGACGGCGTGTTGATTTGCATGCTCGATTGACCCATTTTTGGACGTAATTGCGTTGAATAGTCGACCCACCACTTGTTAGTGACCGCGTTGGTTTGCTATTCGCCGACGGGTCAACATTCAGTGCAATTCCTGGGTCAGTATCCCGTGCAACTCAACAGTGAAGGGTCGAAGCGATGATTTAAACACACGAATCGAGGCGTTGGAGATCAGAGTAAGTGCATTAGAATCTGCAAACGCTGAACTGAAAGATAAAGCCTGAGACCATTGTACGACAGTATGAATAACTCTATTTCGATCCACTACTATGCGTTCGCATAAAGCTAGACGTGCTTGAGGAGAACGCATTGTTTTGTCAGCATTGCCAATTTGAAAATCGTCAGGGAGTAAAGTTTTGCGAAGGCTGTGGCCTCGCATTGGAGTCGCCCTGCCCTGCATGTGGGCACACGGGCCCTGCGCAACGACGGTTTTGCGGAGAGTGCGGTCAACAGATTGCGCAGGACTCAACGCAACCCAAACAAGCAACGCCTGCACATCCAACTACACCTACGGAAGCCTATGCTGGCGAGCGCCGAAACCTGACGGTTATGCTTTGCGATCTGGTTGGATCTACATTGCTTGCACAACAGCTTGATCCCGAGGATTTGACCAACGTCATTCGCCACTACACCGAGACCACCATCGAAATTTGTCGCCAATATGGTGGGCATGTGGCGCGCTTTGTTGGAGATGGGGTACTGGCTTATTTCGGCTATCCGCAAGCCTTCGAGAACAACGCCGAGCGTAGCGTGCGGGCAGGCCTGGATATTGTCGATGCTGTTAGAAAAATCGATATCGTGCCAAACACTCAGTTGCAATGCCGTGTCGGCATAGCCACGGGAGAAGTGGTAACCGGTGAAACCATAGAGTCGGATTTCGGCGCGGAAACCATAGCCATAGGGAAAGCACCAAACCTGGCAGCACGTCTGCAATCGCTCGCTGAACCGGATACCGTGGTGGTAGCACACAATGTGCAACTGATCACCGACAACGAATTCGAGTTCATCGATCTTGGACAACACACTCTCAAAGGTTTTGAAGAGGTTCAACACGTTTGGCATGTGACGGGCCGACGCGATGAGTCGAAACGCAGTGCCAATGGCCAGAGTAAATCTACACGAAGCGCACTGGTAGCGCGTGATGAGGAACTCGCTACGTTGTGGGATTGCTGGCAGAAGACATTAGGCGGACACGGGCAGGTTGCACATCTCACCGGCCAACCCGGCATTGGGAAATCCCGTCTTGTCGAAGAGATCATGCAAAACATCAATGGACAAGAGTGCAACACGATATCACTGGTGTGCTCGTCGATTGAAACTCACAGCGCACTGCATCCATTGGTTTCCTATGTTTTTCGAGCCGCTGAATTCGCGTCAGGAGACAACATGGAAGTTCGTCGTGACAAACTCAAATCCATGCTGGTTAATATGCAAATAGAAGACGAGAAAATCTTCGAAATGTTTGCGCAGTTGGTCGGGATATCTCATTTTGAGATACCTGGAGCCACCGAGTTATCACCTCGACAACAGAAACAGCGCACACTGAACGCGATTCAACGTTGGCTTAAGCAGTTAAGCCGGGATAAACCCGTGCTTCTGGTCGTGGAAGATTTGCATTGGGGGGATCCAACAACCATTGCGTGGCTGACCGAAATGATTGGCGCGGTCGAAAACGATCGAATCTTTATGCTGTTGGCCAGCCGATCAGATTTTGCTAGTCCATGGGAAGCACACGATCACTTGACCACAATTCAGTTGGATAATTTGTCCGCACAAAGTGCTGAGCATATCGTTCAAAATATAACCGGTGGCAAGTCTTTCCCTCGCGAAGTCATGGACTTAGTACTTTCCAGAACTGATGGTGTTCCGTTGTTTGTTGAAGCGTTCACCCGCGCGATTCTGGACGCCGACACATTACGTGATGCAGGTAATCGTTATGTGATGAATGGACCACTACCCACTGTAGGTGTTCCGGAAACCCTACAAGATTCCTTGATGTCTAGATTGGATCGTTCGCCAAGTGTTCGCAATATCGCCCAAGTGGCATCGGTGATCGGGCGCGAATTCCTGTTGATGCTGCTTGAAGAAATTGCCGAAGATCAATCCGGTTTGAATAGGGCTTTGGCCGAACTGGCCGAAGCCCAATTGGCCGGTCCCTCTTCGGCATCCGGCGAGAAGGCGTGGGAATTCAAACACGCCCTAGTTCGTGACACCGCCTATAAAAGCTTGCTTCGCAGCCGTCGGCGAGAACTACACGAAAGAGTCGCCACCGCTTTGTCCACCCAGATCACCGATTTATCCGAGTTTCGCCCGGAATTGCTCGCGCATCATTGGAGTGAGGCTAGCAATCCTCGTGAATCAGTGCCCCTTTGGCATCGAGCCGGACGCCGGGCCGCAAAAATCTGGGCCAATGCAGAAGCTGTCAATCACTATCGGCGTGCACTTAGTGATCTACAATTGACAGCCGAGGACGATGACCGAACCCAACTCGAACTCATATTGCTGCTGGAGCTTGGAGACGCGCTGCGCTCCGCGCAAGGCTCCAGCGCCGCGGACACCAATGCAGCTTATAGAGACGCCGCCAAACTGTGTGAAAAAACCGGCGATATCACGCTGTTGCTGCGCGCCCGCTACGGTGAGTTTGTAACAAACTTCATGGGCGCAAGATTGGATCAAGCGCACGCCGCCGCGCAAGCGCTGCTAACCATCGGCGCAGAGAATAATCATGAGGCATGCACCATCGCCGGTTATCAAACCGCCGGCATGCATGCTTTTGCCACTGGAAAACTTGAGCAAGCGAAGCAATATTTCGAATCGGCGTTGAAAGGAAATGAGTCCGCATTTAGCAGTGAACTCGATATCCAGTTCCCATCGCTCAGCCAGTGTTATTTGTCCTGGACCTTGCATATTCTTGGAGACACTGACAACGCGCTTTCCGTCAGCGAGACCTCGATTGAAAGGGCAAGATTGGAGTCACCTTACAGTGTCGCCTTGACACTTGCGAACGCGTGTTACTTGCACCAGTTCCGGGGCGATGTTGATCGGATACGGGCATTGGCGAAAGAGGTCTACCACATCGCCCATGAAAAAGCCCTACCGGCCTGGGAGGCGGTAGCCGAGTTTTTTGGAAGCTGGGCGGCCTGTCAAACTGAGCCCATACCCGAAAATCTGGACAGGCTCACCACTGCGTTGGAATTGTGGACCGAAGATGAAATCGAAACACCTTACTTCAAGTGCATGGTCGGTGAATCACTGCTCCGGGCCGGCCGCGTGGAAGACGGCGTCAACCTGATTAACAATGCTGAGGAATTGATGCAAGCGACCGGGGAATGTTGGTATCAACCCAACCTCGAAAAAGTACGTGCAGAATTCGAATTGACGATGAATACAATTTGTTAGAACTAAGGCACTGCTTGAGCGGACGTGTGCTTTATACTTCTATACCCCACAAGCCTAAAAGGCGGGTTATTATTCAGGATCGCGATTCACCCTCGGGCTGTTAGCCTGTTTCAAATGTCCGAACCGGCGGCATGTGCCTCCCCAATCCTTCTCCAGTTGACGTTTCAGACTAGCCTGGCTCCACTCGTTCTCTAATCGACGCTTCAGCTCGGGCCTTTTAAGCTCACTGACCATGCCCCGTTCATAATACAGAGGCGTTCGAACCCAACCGGTGCCGTATTTGATCTTATCTTTATCAACTTTGCGCGGTGCAAACAGCGTATCGTCACTGTTGACAACATACCGACAAAGCAACTCGTCTGCCTGGGCACCGGATACGGGAATAAGTTGCTGAAATCGATTATAAATCTGGTCCGACATGTTCTCGTAAAAGAAATCGTTGTCGGGCCAAGTTTCCAAGACGCTGGATCGTAACCAAACGTTGACTCCTTCCACGGTTTCCGCCGACGAACGTCTTGCCAACTGCTCTGACAATAGGCGGTAAAGATACGCCATGGTACCGTCGGAAAACCATTCCCAGGGGTCGTTGGCACCATAATATGTGAACAGCGCCATCTGATCACGGTTAAACCTTGCCTCCGCTGCAATATATCCAGTACCGGTTTCTTCCCCGTCACATTCGCCGCCTGGACGGTCGACTCCACACCGAATCATATTTGCGATTGACTTCGTCGGCGTACCATTCCAACGGTAACTTTCGGGATCAAACAAGGTGATTTCCGTGGCATCAAACACCGCACGATTTGCGTATTGGGAACGGGCCTGCTGGGTCTTGTCACTAGTATCGATTTCCCAACCGAAATCCTCCATCAGAATCTCAAACTCCGGTGTATTCCAGTAATTCAACGTGGTCAGCTCCGTGTAACGCCGTAGATCGTAGTCGAACGCAAACTGAAACGAATGTCCCAGTTCATGAACCCATACACCTAGCTTAAAAATACTGGGAAAGTTGGCACCGTCGGGAAGAATGGTGAATGTGGCATTCTGTGCGATTGCCTCAGCCTGAGTGTTCTTATCATTGTCACAGCGTTGTTCGCCACTTCGGTCATTCGGGTTACGGATTGAACCCAGTGAACACTCAGCAAGCGCGATGGTTTTAAGCGACGGTAGAGTAGGCTTTCCCGGGCAGTCGGATTGCACCTGCGGCAATTTTTGAATTCCTTCCTTATAGACCAGATTCAAGGTGTCATAGGCCACTCTAAGGCCAGTCACCAACCTGTCATCATTAACGTCAACCCCACGGTTGACCACCATGATGTCAAATTCCCTGTACAGTTTTTCCTGGAGTCGACAGGCTTCATTATCGCCGTCGGGACACAAGCCAATACGAAGATGGTGGGGCACATTTCCTTCCCCACAATGCGGTCCATCAGTGGAATCAAAAACGAAGGGTTTGTGATCGCGAACATTGGAGGTGCCGTCGTTGTCCACATCCGTATCGTTTTCACCGAATCCACCGTAGTCATTAAGCCGAAAGTCAGGAACGCCGTCACGGTCATTATCGAGTGTGGCAAAATAACAGAACAAACGCTGATCTGAATCGTCATCAGTACCGGTGACATCCAGTGCAGACTTGATATAACCGACATATTCCGCATCATCGGTGGATTTAAGGGTTGTGTCACAGGCTGAGTCCCAAAGGGAATCGGGGATCCCCGGTAAAGGATTACCGGCATACCAAACATTGCACAAAGTACGCAGTCGTTGTCTGTTCATTAAAATCACTGGAATGCTCGACTTCAAATATTCATCGTCCGCGTCTGTCAGTTCCGTGCCGGATGCACTAACAAAGTGCAACTGATTATGGGTCATCCCATTTTTGGAATACCACCACAGCTCATTATCAAGTTTGGCCGACGCCGTGCTGTCGCCTTTGTCCGAAGCTGCGACCAGCGCACAAAGCTTGTCGGTGACCGAGTGAGCGACATCGGTAGGCGGTGGGGCCACGGGGGTGTTGGTGCAGGCGACAGTATTTAGCAAGACCACACCCAGCACTAGACGAAGGCTCAATTTCATTTTTGGCAGATATGAAGAATCAGGGACGCGGATCGTGAGTATAGGGCACCTATAATCTGATCGAAATCGAGTAATCCTGCTTTCAGGGGAAATATTCTAGGAAGATTAGAGCCGGAGGCCCAAGCACGAAATAGTGGATTCACGGGGATAAGATGGCCGCTTCGAGATGTGGTTATACAATTAATGGGATCTTGACTATTCGGCATCACAGCTTGTTTACGCCGCGACATAAATATTTGGAAGACCATGAACTTCGTGTGATACACAAAGTCGCATCGCCGCTCATTCAAAGCATTATGGTTTTGACATATCTAACGGGTCTACGCAATCGCGATCTGATAAAAATCAAGCGCTCCGACCTCACGGATTAATGTATCGTTATTCGGCTACCCAAAACCCGGAAAAGGTTGCTGTTTGAATGGACCGACGCCGTGCGCTCGATCATAAGCAGATCCACGAATCTACAGCGTGATATTCCCAGTATTTATTTGTTCTCCACCCGAGACGGTGGCGGATGTTGCATATCAGGATTTGATTCGGTCTGGCAGCGAATAGTAGAAAAATCGGGGATCAAGAATGTACATTTCCACGACATCCGAGCTAAAGCTGCCGCGGACGCGAAGGAAGCAGGTCAGGATTACCAAAATCTGCTTGGGCATACCTCACAGCAGATGGCCGAGAAATAAGTAAAGCAGCGATCAGTGATGTGTGAGGCCGCTGAAATGATGAAACGTTTTAGCAGATCCGGTTTATTTTGGCTGTTCTGCGCCCAGGGAATCGTCCGAAATAGGAGATAGCACGCCGTAATCATTGAGTTATTATGGTGGGCCGTGCAGGGATCGAACCTGCGACCACCTGATTAAAAGTCAGATGCTCTACCGACTGAGCTAACGGCCCATATAGACAAAACGTATAGCCTTCCATCGCGATACTTCGGGGTACTTCTAAGCCCCGGCCCTGCCTTCCCTGGGCAGAGCGCTCACCGGGAAAAAGGTCCACCGGACCTTTTTCTCAGTCCGGTTCGCCCGACTGAGCTAACGGCCCATTTGGGCAAAACGCGTGGCCAATCGTGGCGCGACGGGACGGGGATTATCCGGGGCGGAGTGTGGCGAGTCAAACTGCGGCGGCGGGTTCTTGGAATCGCCGCGGCGGCGTATTTACAGGCCTTCCCGGTCCATTTTTTTCAGGCGCGCATTGGCAGAGAACGCCACGCGGCTGCCGGCAAAACGGGTCAACACATCGTTTAAGGTTTGCCTAGCCCGCAGGTAATCGGCGGTTTCGTATTGCAGATAACCGATCTTGAGCATTGCTTCGGGCACACGGTCGCTATCCGGATAGTTGTTAATAACGGTTTGGAACCCGCGCATAGCGGCATCGAAATTGCGGGTCACGTATTGCGCTTCGGCAATCCAATATTGCGAATCGTCGGCATACTCACCGTTGGGATGTGCCATTATCAACCCCTCGAATCCTGCCATGGCTTCCTCGTAGTGGCTTTGCTTTAGCGCGTCGAAGGCCTCGTCGTAAGTCTCCCGTTCCGTCGTTGGGGCACTCGGCTCAATGCTGGCCTGAGTGCTGGGCTGATTCATCGTGGTGGTGTCAATGCCGCTCGATTGGCCGGTCGTACTCTGCGTCCCGGGCACGGTCGGCTGCACTGGCACGCTGCCGGTGATTTGATCGTTGGATGCCGATGGCGTGGTGGTGCCGCCG
>JAOTWM010000434.1 GCA_029862885.1 Gammaproteobacteria bacterium | reverse complement strand
CGCCCGCTCAAGATAAGCCCAGGTCAGATCGTAAAAATCCCGCTCCGCAACCAGCACCCGCGCCCCCGCGTAATAGATATCCAAAAACGACTGCAGATCCGAGAACGCATAAGCACCGCGAATCTCCTCCACACCCCCATACGGAATCGACACCCCATTGCGCCGCGCCAACCCCATCATCATCTCCGGCTCCAACGTCCCCTCAATGTGCAGATGCAGCTCGGCCTTGGGGATGCGGGTTATGAGTTCTTTGAAGTTCACGTGAGAAGTTGTCGACAAGTAATTGCAGGGATTTCAGTTCCAATCTTTCGGCACGCACGTGCTCGGCGAAAATGAGCTTCAGTTCGTGCGAAGCGCCGTCATCGAACTCAAATGTAATACAGGTTTGTGTATATCGATTCGATATACTAATGAGCGGCAGCGAATTGGCCCGCAATCTGCGCGTTCCCGCCCCTCGTAAGCATATGCAATATTGCTAACTATTTCGCTCGACCGGCATAGTACGCCAACACTCCGGGTTCTGCTGCTACCCGTTCCATGTGCTGCACCAGGCGGGGTGCAATGCTATCTGGCAGGTCGGAGGGAATGTGGTCCAACGCTCCCGACTTCAGGTGCCGCACCCACAGATACACCTTTAGATCCGCTACTGTGAGACGGTGATCCGCGAAGTATTCCCCTCCGGCGGCTTCTAACCTGGTGTTCAGGACCTTAAGACACCTTAAGAAAATTCCGTTACTCAGATCAATGCGAGCGGCTTTAAGTTCGTCGCCCTGCATACCAAAAGTACGAATAAGAGCATGCATCGTATCTTCTATAATTTCCATGGCCTCGTCACACAAAAAGGCCTGCCATGGGTCCGTGGGGTACAAGTCGGCTCGCTTACCAAAAAAGCGATTCATTGCATTGCACTGCGTATACTCAACACCATTGATCTCGACGACAGGTACCGCATTCAGTGGTGTATCGGCACGCATTTCGGCAAACTGGGCGAATGAAAGACGGCAATCTTCAAACTCAATACCACCCATCGACATCGCGATCCTTGTTGGTTCGGCGCGTCCGCCGTCGAAATCAAAGTACGTTAGCTTGATCTTGTCCATATTGTCCTCTGGTTGACTAAAATCGGTGTATGCAAAGTATAAGCCACACGCTTTGCGCTGTTCCGCGGTCGACGTACGGTGGTTAGCAGCAAAACCGAAATTCTAATGCATCGTCGCTGACAATAGGTAGAGTTCTATCTCGGCCTGGAAGGTCTGGAGCGGTTTGTTCGACGCGACCCGATCCGTCGAGTCCATGAATGCGCACTCGGTATGCTGGCGCTCGAAAGCGAACCGGTGGATCCGAGGCTGTAGCCATGTTGCTGACGATCTCGACCACGCACCAACCCGCCACCGACCTGGGTTTTCTGCTGCACAAGCATCCCGGCAAGGCGCATGTCTACTATCCGGAAGCCAACGAGCAGTGCTGCACGGTCGCAATGCAACTGGAAGTCGATCCGAGTTCACGGGGACAGGTAGTAATCAACAGCAACTCGCGGATACGAAAATCCCGCGGGAACCGGCCATCTACTCGGTTCCATGCCGCGGCGGCGAGCGAACTAACCAAACAACAAACCAAAGCGGCATGAAATTCCCGCCACAAGGAAGTGATTTGTATTAACCAACAATCGAATCGCCCCCCACCGGACCAATAAGCACCCTCCCCGGCCAAGCTATCACCGGCTATACAAATAAAACCTAATATGTACAGTATTTAACGAAAACTATACATATCCATGGAAATGAGGGGATATTAATCTCCACGCTTACCATGCAAGAGGCGAAGGACAGTTCGGCGATCGAAAATATCACCGCCACTCATCACGAGCTGTTCCGGTTTCGTGATATCGGCAGCAAGAAAATCAACCACGCGGCAAAAGAGGTCGAAAACTGCCGTGGAAACTACTGGGGGCGTATCCCATTTTATATACCGAGTATCGACCATCTTTTCGATCGCGGTACATTTCATTCGAGGATACCGGCCGGCTGCTCATTTCTCCGGTCGCCCATAAGGAATCACTGCATCGGATGGAATGCCCCGTTAGGGACGTACCCCAGCTTCCAGTCGCTAATAGTAAGGAGTTTGATCTGGCGAAACCCTTGAGATTCCTCGATTTGAGTAGTGTGAATCGAGGTTTGATGGTATACTGTATGGATAGCCAGTTATATGCCAGGAGGCCCTATGTCTGTTCCCGCAAGTAACGCTGTTACGTGTCTTGAACCGTCATTGGCGCTCGACGAACTCGAATCCCAAATTACGGAATTGGCGGCGAATATCAATGCCGCGACGTATCGGTGGTTGTACCTCGTGGCGGAGTTCGATCGGCGCGATGGGTGGGGGCATTGGGGGATTCGCTCGTGTGCGCACTGGTTGGGTTGGAAATGTGGGATTGCCTTAGGGGCGGCCCGGGAGAAAGTCCGGGTGGCACGGGCATTGGAGGCGTTGCCGAACACGAGTCAGGCCTTCGCGGCCGGGCTGTTGAGTTATTCCAAGGCCCGGGCCATTACCCGGGTGGGGACACCGGAGAACGAAGAGTATCTACTGACGATTGCGCATAACGGCACGGCCACGCACTTAGAGAAGGTCGTGCGCCATTATCGGCGGGTGAAACGGTTAGAAGAGCTGGACCGGGTCAATGACCAGTACGCGGCCCGGGATCTGTATTACCAGTATGACGACGATGGGATGTTAGTCGTCCAGGCGCGATTGCCGGCGGAGATGGGGGCGGGATTCGTCAAAGCTCTGGAGGCGGTCATGGGGAGTCGTTATCAAAAATACGTTCCCGCGGGAACGTCCGGGGCGGAGTCGGAGACCGTCGAGATTCCGCCGATTGGGGCGGAACGGGCCGATGCGCTCTGCAAAATGGCGGAATCGTACCTGGCGAATGAGGAACGCGCCCTGCCGGGTGGGGATAAACATCAGATTGTCGTGCATGCCGATATCGAAACGCTGGCGGGCAGTGACGATATCGAACGCTGCGAGATCGAAAACGGCTCGAACATCCACCCGGAGACCCTGCGCCGGCTTGGGTGTGACGCCTCCGTGGTCACGATGATCGAAAACGGCGAGGAAACGCCGTTTCACGTGGGCCGGAAGACCCGCACGATCAATCCGGCACTACGCCGGGCGTTGCAATCGCGGGATAAGGGTTGTCGATTTCCGGCGTGTACGGCGCACAAATGGGTGGACGGCCATCATATTCGCCATTGGGCCGACGGTGGGGAGACCCGTCTTGAGAATCTCGTGTTGTTGTGTCGGCATCATCACCGGCTTGTGCATGAGGGGGGATTTCAGGTCGAGGCGATCGATGATCATACTTTTGAGTTTCGGCGTCCTGACGGACGCGTGGTGTGCTCCGGCACTGAGCCTGTGCCGAGTCGTAGCGATTTGGCCACACTCAATCGCAATTTGGGTCTGTGCATCGATGACGATACTGCTGTCACGCGTTGGTCTGGTGAACGGATTGACTACGGAATGGCTATCGATGGGTTGTTGTGGTACGACAAACCGGGATCGACGTCGGATTGTCGCGAATAGCTTATGACGCCGAATGTATAGCCAACAGACCTCGGGGCCCGACCATACAACACCTGGTGTTTTAGTTAGTCGTCCGGGCTGCAAGATCTCGAAAAGCTTGCGGTGTTGCCGGAGTTGACGGGTAAGCGACGGAACAGAATATACGCCTATGGGGAATACCTTTGGTATTTTGAACCAAGGGAACGAATTTCCGTAATACATACGGGGTCGCCCGTAATCGTAATCGGAGCCATATATAAAAGGTGACGGGGGAATTAAAATATAATCCCTGCGTTATCAATGGCACGACATATGAAAGTTCACGAGTTTGTGGCGATCGGCTTAAGAGTTTTCGCAATAGCCTTGTTTTTATTCGCCTTAAATCAATTTGTAACGGTTGCGTTATTTGCGAGCTCAATATCGGAAGACATTCCCCGAGGCGTTATTTTTCTCGGGATCGCTACCGTTGTTGTTCCCGTTGTCGTTGCGATATTGATCTGGCGGTTTCCTCTGACGGTGGCGAAAACTATTGTTCCAACGCCCAGCAATCAATCTTTGGATGCACTAGATAAAAATGATCTTTTTGTTGGTGCGACTATTATTTTAGGTTTGTACGTTCTGGCATTCGGATTAGTCGATTTGGCTTACTTGATTACGAGATTCAAGATTATTTCAGATGTGAATACGCAAGGATTGAGTTCTGTAGGCGACCTTGAAACAACGGCGAATTTCTACGCGACGCTCGTCGAGATAGGTATAGGGGTATGGCTGATTCTAGGCTCAGGTTATATTTTGAGAATGATCAGGAAGGTCAGAGATTGGAGTTAATATCCCCGGACAAATGCATGGATAACGAAATCATCATCTATCAGGAAGAAGGTAGGGCCGTTGAGGTGCGGCTGGACGGCAATCGGGATACGGTTCGGCTAACGCAGACGCCGAAGGCGTCAGTGCATACGTCACGTGACCAAAACTCTTAGAGACTGTAAATTAAATTGTGTAACTGCTTATAGGCCGATAATCTCTATGATAAAGGAGAAGGTAAATGAGCAAAACCGAGATACCAGA
>JAOTWM010000433.1 GCA_029862885.1 Gammaproteobacteria bacterium | reverse complement strand
CTACACATTCCTTACGCCGGGGGATTATGGGGGTGTGGAATGGCGCGGGTCGCTGGATGCATGGTTCCGGGTTTTTCTGTATCGAGATATCTTCGACGAAACGCTGACGTTCGCGGACGCGCATATCACTATTTTCTGGCGCTCGCTCAAGCTGTCTTCTCTCACGACTTTATTGTGCTTTGTCTTGGGTTTTCCTACGGCCTATTTCATCGCTACCCGCCCCCGACACACCCGCAATCTGTGGCTGTTCCTGATCACGATTCCGTTTTGGACCAATCTCCTTATTCGCACGTTTGCGATTATGGAAGTAATCCGCAATCAGGGTGTCGTCAACACTCTGTTGAAGGCCCTCGGTCTCATCGACGAACCCATTCAGATGCTGTACACGGACTTTGCCATCTTGCTGGGGATGGCCTATGTCTATTTACCGCTGATGATCCTGCCAATCTACGCCTCTATGGAGAGGTTCGATTTTCGCCTCGTCGAAGCGGGTTACGATCTGTACGCGACCCGTATGCGGGTGCTGTGGCGCATCATTGTTCCATTGGTCAAACCAGGAATTATTGCTGGGTCGATTTTGGTGTTCATTCCGTCGCTGGGTGCTTACGTCACGCCGCGGCTGCTCGGCGGCGGCCGACGCATGATGCTGGGGAACCTGATCGGGCTTCAGTTCGGACAGGGCCGCAACTGGCCGCTGGGGGCGGCGTTATCCATCACCCTGCTGGCTATCGTGATGATTGCGCTTCTCATCTACGTACGCAGCATGCAACACTCGGGTGCCAAGCGTGGCTAGCTCGCGGCCGTTTGCGATCCGGCGCGTACCCGGGTTTACCACTATAGCGATCATCTGTTTCGCGTTGCTGTATATGCCGTTGGCGCCACTTGTCGTTTATTCATTCAACGCCGGGACATCCATCGCTTTGTGGGAGGGATTTTCGTCGCGCTGGTACGAAGCGGCCTGGCAGAACGACCTGGTACAGGAAGCGACGATACGTTCCTTTGTAATTGCCACTCTGGCCTCGTTGTTTTCCACGATCCTCGCGACCATGGCCGCGCTCGGTACCACTCGCACTCAACCCTTTCCGGGCCAGACTGCGATCTATGCAATGATCAATCAGCCTTTGATGGTGCCTGAGGTCGTCACTGCGGTCGCATTGCTGATCTTCTTTGCAATCATCAAGACTGCCACCGATTATTACGGTTTGGCATACCTGGTCGGCGCACACACGGCATTTTGCATTCCGTTTGCCTACCTGCCGATTAGGGCCCGTCTCGAAGGTATGGACCTGACGCTGGAAACCGCGGCGGCGGACCTGTATGCTACGCCATGGAATACTTTCCGCCGGATCACTCTGCCGCTCTTGCTGCCCGGCGTTCTGGCCGGGGCGATGCTCGCTTTCGTGATTTCTCTTGACGATGTGATCATCACCGAATTCGTCAAAGCTGCGGGCCAAGATACGTTGCCCACCTATATGTTGGGACAACTACGCCGCCAGATGACCCCGGAGGTAAATGCGATTTCGACAGCACTTTTGGCCATATCGGTTGTGCTGGTAACCATCGTGTTCCTGCTAAGCCGAAACAGAGCGAAATAAACCACCACTAAACGAGAGGAAAACCACGTGAATCACAAACTAATAGGTACGTTTGCCGGCATTGCGATGATCGGTACTGCCGGTGCTGCAACCGCCGCCGGCGAACTCAACCTGTATAACTGGGGAAACTATACCAACCCTGAGCTCCTTGAAAAATTTGAGCAGCAACACGGTATCAAGGTAACCGTCACAGGCTACGATTCGAACGATACTGCGCTGGCCAAGGTTAAGGCGGGTGGCCACGGGTTCGATATAGTCGTGCCGTCGTCGAGTTACGTGCCGATCTGGGTCAATGAGGGTCTGTTACTCGAGTCGCGTCCCGACCAGATGGAGAACTTCAAGCATATGGACGAGCAGTGGGTGAATGTCGATTGGGATCCCGGCCGTCACTATACCGTCCCCTGGCAGTGGGGCAGCGTCGGCATGATGGTCGACACCTCGGTCTATTCGGGAGACATCAACACCTCCGCTATCGTCTTCGATCCACCGCAGGAGTTGATCGGCAAGATCAACGTTGCCCCCGAAATGGGCGATGTCATGTCGACGGCGATCATGTATGTGGGCGGTGAACCATGTACCAGTGACAAGGCAGTCCTGAAGAAGGTGCGTGACAAGCTCATGGAAGCCAAGTCGAACTGGAAATCGATGGACTATGGCGTTATCGAAAGATTTGCCGGCCGGGATCTGGCCGCGTCGCTATACTGGAACGGCGCTGCGTTTCGAACCCGCGAAAAGAACGCGGACGTACGTTACGGCTATCCGAAAGAGGGCTACCCGCTGTGGATGGACAGCGCGACGATTCTGAAAGACGCCAAGAACGTCGACAACGCAAAGATATTCCTCAACTTCATCATGGAACCCGAAAACGCCGCATTGATTTCAGCTTTCGCCCGCTACGCAAATGGCATCAAGGGCTCCGAGGCGTATATGCCGAAAGACATGCTGGATGCCCCGGAAGTTGTGATTCCGCAAGAGTTTCTGGCGGCCGGTCGTTTCACCCCAACTTGCCCGCCGGAGGTGCAGAAGATGTACACCGCAATCTGGACCGAATTGCAGAAGTAAACTATCAAAATCAACGGGCCCGGCACACCGCCGGGCCCGCTTTCCCCGGTATGTAGATGGTGCTCGATGCGCCCACGGGCAACGGGGGGCTGGGTGAATTCCTGCCGACGCGCCGTAATCTGGCAGATCTCGCTGCCATAGATACAAACTACTCTGGCCTGACCGGAGGAAATGATGGCTGACCTTGACCTTTGTTACCGATCCGCAACGAGGGCTCTAGATGCTTTTCGCGATAAATCCCTGTCGCCCGTCGAGTTGTTGAACGCGCAGATACAGCGTGCCGAGGAAGTTGAGCCTGAGATCAATGCATTTACCTATAAACACTTCGACGAAGCGCTGGTCAACGCACGCAAAGCCGAGCACAAATACACCCATGGCAAAAGAACCCGTGCGCTCGAAGGATTGCCCATCGGTATCAAGGACGAAAGTTATATCAAGGGCAAGCCGACCTCCAATGGCTCGTTGATCAACAAGGACCTTATTGCCGACCGGACGTCGGTCAACAATGAACGCATCATGCGTGCGGGCGGATTGATCCACGCGCGAACAGCGACCCCGGAGTTTTCCTGCGCCGGTTATACGCACTCGCGCCTGTGGGGTGTCACCCGCAACCCGTGGAACCCCAAATTCACCCCCGGTGGATCGTCGGGTGGATCGGCTGCATCCCTTGCAGCGGGTACTTGTACCATCGCCACGGGCTCGGACATCGGTGGTTCGATCCGGATTCCCGCGGCGACCTGTGGACTTGTAGGATACAAACCGCCCTATGGTCGCAACAGTGACGACCCGCCGTTTAATCTTGATTTCTACTGTCACACCGGACCCCTCGCTCGCAACGTAGCCGATGCCATCCTGTTGCAGAATGTACTTTGCGGCCCACACCCGACCGATATATCGACCCTGCGGCCCAAGTTGCGCCTGCCGTTGACGTATCAACCGATTAGCGACTGGAAGATCGCCTTTTCCATGGACCTGGGTTTCTTCGAAGTCGACAGAGACGTGCAGGAGAACACCTTACAGGCACTCGACGTATTCCGGAGCCTTGGCGCCACCGTTGAAGAAATCGATCTGGGCTGGACCCACGAGGTACTGGACGCGGGCATCGCGTATCTGGAACATATTTTTGGCGCCGAATTGTCTCTGTTACTCGATGAACACGCCGAGGAAATGACGACATATGCGAGGGCATTTGCCGAGCGTGGCCGTGAGTCGAAAGCGACCGACTTCGTACACACACTGGAGGTAGCAGGCAAGATGTACAATACGCTTGGACCGTTGTTGGAAAAGTACAATATTCTGGTCTGCCCCACGAATGCCCTCCCTGCCGTGCGTGCCGATCACGATCAATCCAGAGATTCGGTAATCATTAATGGTAAATCGGTAGATCCCATTCTCGGCTGGGTTATGACTACGCCATTCAATACAATGAGTCGCTGTCCGGTGCTGACCTTGCCGACCGGGCAGGCCGGCAATGGTGTCCCCACCGGCATCCAGGTAGTCGGCAGAACCTATTGTGACAAAGATGTCTTCCGCGCCGGTATGGCTTACGAAACCGCGGCCGGAGAATGGTTCGCCGCACCTGATCGGCGGCCGGTGACTTAGCTCCGAGTGGCTCAACGGGACAGCCATGTAAGAATCGTCGAAAAACGAACGTCGGACAGATTTCTGCTAGAATCCGGTTTATCCATATTGCCCACCGGGAGCGAATTATGAATCTAACTAAGGTAGCCAGTCAGGCTGCAAAGGCTGCAAGCGACGCTGTCGGTGCATCGTTGACCGAGGATGAAGTCGAAAAAGTGACAGCGATCATTGCCAAGGCGATGGAGAACGCCGTGCTCGAAGCCAGCAACCAACACACCACGACCTGCGCCGATTGCCTGATCCACGATCAGGATCTAGCACACAAGATTCAGGACGAAATCGAACGTAAGAAGATCGCGTTGATTGCCAACCTGTCCAGCCTTCGTTAAACAGTCGGG
>JAOTWM010000431.1 GCA_029862885.1 Gammaproteobacteria bacterium | reverse complement strand
GCGACGAGTCGGAGACGTCGTTAAACGGTGCGCGTAGCGCGGTATTCGATACCACACGCGACGCGGTGTCGTGGCAAAACGATTTGCAGGTCGGCGATGCGAATTTGTTGAGTGCCGGAATCGATTATTCCGACGATTCTGTATCGGGTACTACCGTATTCGAACAAGGGTCGCGCGATAATGTCGGTGTGTTTGCACAGTGGCAGGGCGAAGTCGATCGACACCGACTATTACTGGGCCTGCGCCGTGACGATAACGGGCAATTCGGTACCCAAACGACCGGCAATATTAACTATGGGTTGCAGCTGAAATCAGACTTGCAATTGCTCGCGTCCTATGGCACCGCGTTTAAGTCGCCCAGTTTTAACGACTTGTTTTTTCCGGGGTTCGGCAACCCCAATCTCAATCCTGAAGAATCCGATTCCATTGAAATCGGATTGAAGGGAAACGCCGAGTGGGGCGGATGGGCCGTCCGCGCTTTTCACACGCAGATTGACAACCTCATCGGTTTCGACCCGGTCACGTTTTTGCCGTTCAATGTAGGAAAATCGGAAATCGACGGGCTCGAGTTCGAGGTCGACAAACGGTACGGGCCGTGGAACCTAAGTGCGGCGATAACAGTCCTGGATCCGCAGGATGCCGATACCGGCAACAGGTTGCCGCGGCGTGCGGAGCGTATCGCGAGTCTGCGCGCGCAACGCCGTATCGGCCGGTTGCTCGCAACGGCATCATTGGTCAGCCAGGACGAAAGGTTTGATGATGTTGCGAATACCGTGGAGTTGGACGGTTTTGAACTGCTCGGATTGAATTTGGCGTACGAATTTGCGTCGGGCGTTGAGTTGGAAGCCGCGTTGGAGAATATTCTCGACGAGGATTATCAAACCGCGGCGGGGTTCAACGAGAAAGGCCGCACCGCATTGCTGCGAGTGCGTTACCGACGACCGTAGGGCGGAATGAGCACAGCGAACGCCGCCGTTTTATTGTTATCGGACAAACTCAGAGACCCGGCGGTTCACGGCTTGCCTGTAACGGCCTAACACCTGGTCGGTCGCGCTACCGCGCCCGGTCCAAGGCGGCGCAGATGCGTTCCATGCCCTGCAGGATGCGGGGCGTTTGGCGTTGCACGAAATCCGGCGGAATGAAGTAAATATGGTCATTTTGCACGGCTTTGAGGCGCGGCCAGGCGCGCCAATGATCTACCCACTCCGGCCCCGAGCGCGCCGAGCCGCTTACCAGGATCACATCGGGGTCGGCCGCCAATACGGCCTCGGTGCCGACTTGAGGCGCCAACGTCGGTAGATCGGCGAAGACATTGTTGCCGCCGCAGCGTTGCAATAGTTCGCTGATAATATGGTCGCCGTTCAACGTCATCAGCGGGTCATCCCAAATCTGATAAAACACATCAACGGGCGCGCGCCCGGCATACTGAGCAATCGTGTGCCGTGCTTGACTGCGAAACGATTCGGCTAGCGATTTGCCACGTTTCTTATTGCCGATCAATGTCCCTAAATCTTGTAGCGACTCTGCGATATCGTCGAGCGATCGGGGCTCGGTGATATACACCGAAAACCCTAACTTGCGCAGTCGTTGTATCTCGGCATCCGGATTCCCGCTGCGCCATGCCACTACTAAATCGGGTTGCAATGCGACGATACGCTCGAGGTCGAGCTTATGGGCCGACCCTACGCGTGGGAGTCGTGTGGCGGCCGTGGGATAATCACTGTGATCGACAGTTGCGATCACGCGTGAGCCCGCGTCTAACGCGTACATCAGCTCGGTGATATGCGGCGCCAAGCTCACGATACGCGTCGCAGGACCTTCTAAATGTACCTCCGCACCGCTGTCGTCGGTAATAGTGAGTCCGGCACCGGCCGCCATCGTCATTCCGGTCGTTGTCGCGAAGACGACTATTAGCCAACATCGGGCGGCGGAGAATAGTTGCATTTTGATGGGTTTCGCAGCCATTATGGGCTAGTTACCGCCAAACAATACAGGAGGACACGACTGTGGCAAAAGTAAATATGAGCACTGGGCTTGGTGTGAGCGCCGAGCAATTATGGAATTTTATGGGTGCGTTCAATGCGCTGCCGGATTGGCACCCCGCGGTGGAGAAAAGCGAACTCGAGGAGGAAGGCCAAATCCGCAAACTTGCTCTGGCGGGCGGCGGGTCGATCGTGGAACGCTTGGAGCATGTTGACAACGACGAGCGAGTCTACAGCTACACGATAGTGGACAGCCCGCTACCGGTTGCAAACTATCACTCGACGATCCGCGTTAAAAGTGATGGCGATAACCGTTCGATTGTCGAATGGTCCGGGGAATTCAATCCCGACGGTGCACCGGAACCCGACGCGGTGAAAGTCATCCAAGGTATTTATCAAGCCGGCCTGGATAATCTCAAGAAGATGTATGGCGGTTGATCCATCGCCCGGCGGATTGACGTAGGACGGATAGAGCGAAAGCGAAATCCGCCGATTGGGTTCGGGATCACGAAAAAGATTCGCCGGCTTTCGGCTTCGCCACTAGCCGGCCTACGATCGTGCTGCGCGTCGTTTGCCGTACGTTTGTTTTTGGGACACGAAATTCAATATGTCGGAATTGGTGAGAATGTCGACAATATCGTCGCCGGCGGTCACTATGACGATATCTTCGCGCAATAACGCGTCGGTGACTTCGTTGAGCATGTGGTTTGCATCGATGACTCGGTAATTATTCTGTAGGGCGACCGAAATGGTCTCACCGAGATCCAGGTCGCCCTCGAATACCGGGCGCAGCAGTTGGTTTTCCGACACGACCCCAACCAAGGCGTCAGCGTGGTACACGGGTAACTGCGAGATGCTGTATTTTTTAAGGGCCGCGATCGCTTCCCGCACCGTAGCGGTATCATCTATCGTTTGCAGCTTTTCCTGACCTTTGCCGAGGGTTTCAAGTACATCCTTGATCATGACGTTAAAACTTGAATCCAAGTAACCGTTATCGCGCATCCAGTCGTCGTTAAAAATCTTCGATGCGTAGCGATTGCCGGAGTCCGGCAGCAGAGTCAAGATACGTTGTGGCGTCTTCAATCCTTCTGCGTATCGAATCGCGCCCACTACGGCGGCGCCGCAACTGCCGCCCACATATAGTCCTTCGTCGGTCAGCAGCTTGCGGGTCATCAAGAACGACTCCTTGTCTGCAGTCATGACGAATTCGTCGATGATGTCGAAATGCACATTATCCGGTAATATGTCCTCGCCGATTCCCTCCAACACATACGGTTTCGCCTCGCAAACTTCTCCGGTTTTGTGATAATGCGCAAGGATTGAACCCTCGATATCGACGCCCACGATCCTGACCTCGGGCATTTTTTCTTTGAAATACTTTCCGCATCCGGAAATAGTACCGCCGGTACCAACGCCCGCTACGAACGCGTCGAACTCGCCTCCGGTTTGGGCATAGATTTCCGGGGCCGTTGTGTAGTAATGAGTCTCGGCATTGAACGGATTATCGTATTGACTCACGAAGTACGAGTTCGGTATCGTTTTTGCGAGGCCGGCGGATACACTGTAATAACTTTTCGGGTCTTCGGCCGGCACATTGGTTGGACAGACGATGACCTTCGCGCCGAACGCGCGCAGATTGTCAATCTTTTCCTTCGACTGTTTATCGGCCAGCACAAAGATACACTTATAGCCGTGTACGGCCGCGAACATCGCGAGGCCGACTCCGGTATTGCCCGATGTCCCCTCGATAATGGTGCCGCCGGGTTTCAATTCTCCGCGCTCGATGGCTTTTTCGAGAATATATTTGCCGATGCGTTCCTTCACGGAGCCGCCCGGGTTCATCGCCTCCAGCTTTACGTAAATTTCGGAGTCGACGTGGCTCGCTACGGACTGCAGCTTGATGATCGGCGTGTCGCCGATCGCGTCGAGCACGTTTTCCAAAGCGCCTTTCATTAACATGGCAATAATCAATAGTATTCGTGATGAGGAGCGCGGATAATACGAATTTCCGCGCCGCCGCGGCAACTATTGCCGTCCGCGATGGATTGATCGTTGCCAGATTGCACCGCCCATCTAACTGGTTTACCCTTGCGCGTCCATTCGGGAGAGGTGACCGAGTGGTTGAAGGTGCACGCCTGGAAAGCGTGTGTACGTTCACGCGTACCGAGGGTTCGAATCCCTCCCTCTCCGCCATTCCCGGACAGATGGCGCCGTCGCCGGCCGGCGTTATGTGGTCAATGTCCGCGTGAATGGATCAGCGTCTATGGCGGTGAAGGTCGGCCCCTCTGATGACGATAAGTTGTGAACCCGGTCAGGTCCGGAAGGAAGCAGCCGCAGCAGCCGATTCGGGTATCAGGGTCAGGCCGGCCGGACCCGCCACCCGCCGCGGGCCGGGCGGGTAGATGTTAAGCGAACAAGATCTCGAACGGCGACCGTTGCCACGATAAATTAGATGAGCTACCAAGCACTCGCGAGAAAATGGCGGCCGCGTGCGTTCGCGGACGTCGTCGGGCAAGACTATGTCGTGACCGCGCTCAGCAACGCGTTGGACAGCGACCGCGTGCACCATGCGTACCTGTTTGCCGGTACGCGTGGCGTGGGGAAGACCACGCTGGCTCGTATTTTTGCGAAAGCACTGAATTGTGAGCGCGGGGTAAGT
>JAOTWM010000432.1 GCA_029862885.1 Gammaproteobacteria bacterium | reverse complement strand
GCCGCAGAACAAGACGACACGGACACACCACGGTGGGCAAACATCAACTTACATCAGATTTCCGCACAAGATGTGACGCGGGATTTAAGCGCGGCCAGCAAGTTTGACACCAGTTGGCCGTTTTTAACAAGTTTAAAAGACCACGGCCGGAATCATGCTGAGGCTTGGCTCACCAAAAACAAGCGTCATATATCCAAGAAGACAACCTTGCCACTTCATGAGTGGGAAGATTATCTGGACTACTAGGCAATTCCAACTAAGTGGAGTATTTGACCTATGTCGAATGACCAACACAAACGGGAAGATCCTGCCGCCACCTTGAAGCGGCTACGTAAAAGAGTGCTTGGCGGTAGCTACGTGGTTTTTGACAGTCTGACCGCTGATGAACTCGTAGCGGCGCAGGATCTGATATTCAAAGGCGAAGCCGAAATAGTTAGCTCTGCCTGCAAACCATTCCTCGTTGCTAAGCTTGACAGAGTAATCATTGCGTAGTCGTATTACCCGCAATCTCATCCGTAGTACCCAGCCCGCACCGACGTGCCAATAAAGTTGCAGATCAGTCGTTCGGCGTAGACCATGGTTATCTTCCCCACGTCGTGCATTGGGGCAATTTCGACGAGGTCCATACCCAGCACACGGCCCTTGTTGACGAGGCCGTGAATGAGTTTGCGGATCTGCAGCCAATCCAAACCGCCCGGTGTCGGTGCCATCACGGCCGGCATGATGGTGGGGTCAATACCGTCCGCATCGATCGTCAGGTAATACGGGCCGGCGCCGGGGATGCGCTCGAGAACCGCGTCGATACCGATATCGTGCATCTCGTAAGCATCGATAATCTCGGCGCCGTAGGCACGCGCATCGTCTACTTCACCCGAGCGGGCGCTGCCGATGCCACGCATCCCAATCTGCACGATTTTGTCGATCCACGGCATTTCTGAGGCGCGCCGGATCGGACTCGAGTAGCCTTCGGTTTCACCGTTAACTTCATGCCGCCAGTCCAAATGGGCGTCGACATGCACCAACGTGATGGGGGCGCCATGCACTTCGAGTGCCCGCATCACGGGAATGGGGATACCGTGATCGCCGCCCAGCGTAATCAGCGTCGTGTTGGCACCCAGGATATTTCTCGCCGCGCGCTCGGCACGACGGTAGTGCGCTTTGTGGTCAGCCATATCGGCCGTCACATTGCCACAATCCACAATCTTGATGTCGCGCCCATCGAGCAGAGGCCCACCCAAATCCCAGTCGAAGTGGTTTTTTGTATAGGCGATGTCGAACGAGTTTGCGGCTTGTCGAAGCGCATCCGGTGCGCGGCTTTGGTCGTTCGCCATGGTCGAGGCCGTGTAAGGCATGCCAAACGGAATGCCCAGAACCGCAATGTCCGCATCGAGATCGTCGAGGTCGGTGACCAGCGGAAATTCAAGAAACGTGCTTGGCGTTCCACCAGGCGGCTCGGTTAAGTGTTCGGTCATTGTGTTCCCACTTCCGTCTTTAATCACCGGTGTAACAACCTATGCATCAGCGCTATAGAATATAATAAGCCGAACTAAAGTGCTTCCGGAGTATTGACCATTGACAGAATTTAACGGCAAGAAAGCCATCGTTTTCGGTGGGACTTCAGGTATCGGTCTGGAAATCGCGAAATTATTGCAGCTCTCGGGTGCCGAGGTGGTGACCGTGAGTCGCCGTGGCGCGCTCGGCGACGCCAATGACGGAATGCAAAACGAGATCGCCGATGTGCAGGATCGCGATGCGCTACAGGACTTGTTCGAAAAACACAGCGGTTTTGATTTCCTGGTTAACGCCGCGACCGGTGGGCCGCGTGCCATCGGTCCGTTTCTGGAAATGGATCTGGATGGGTTTCAGAATTCGTTCGCCAAGCTATGGGGTTATGTCAACACCGTACGCCTGGGCGCACCGCAGATGGCGGCCGATGGTGCTGTCGTATTGATCAGCGGTTATCCGGCACGCAAATGGCGTCCCGGGGTTCTCGCAATCGGCACCGTGGGTAACGCGGTCGAGGGCTTCGTCAAATTGGCAGCGAACGAAATCAAACCCATTCGAATTAACGCGGTCTGCCCGGGGTTAATCGATACTCCGATGTTCGCTCTACAAGGCGAAGAGCGCGCACAGCACTTTAGCAACACCACCAAAGATCACTTAATACCGCGCGCCGGAAAGCCAGAAGAAGTCGCGCCGGCTGCTCTTTTTCTACTGGAGAATCAGTTTGTGACCGGCACGATCGTGGATGTCGATGGTGGCGCGATACTGGCGTGACACCCGCGTCGTGGTGACCAGGGCGCAAAGCGAGGGAAAAGGGCTTTTATCCTTCTTATACTCTCGCGGGTCAAAATATCTATACTCTCGTGGGTCAAAATATCTGGGTGTATATTCGGACCCCATTGGAGAATCGACAGCGATGCAAAAACGATTAATCATGCTGACGGCTCTGTTGCCAATGGCTCTGCCGGCCCTTGGGGCGGGCGAGCTACCGCAAACCATCGGCGTTCAGAACGAAGCTGACGCGGCCGCCCCCCAGTTAATCGCCCAGCAGCAGCCCGCCGCGGCGGAGGACACTCAGGCATCGTCGCGGGAGGCCTTGTATGCCAGCGACAAGGCGCCGGATTCGATGCTGTACGACAAACCGCAGAAGGTGATTGACGGTGTGTGGTCGGCGATTGGTGCGACCGCGCCGCGGACGTATGAGAACTCGGGGCACAACAACAACCTGTCGTTCGTGATTACTTCGGATGGCGTGCTGGTGGTCAATGCTGGTGACAGCTATCTGCTGGCCAAGGCGTTGCACGACGAGATCAAAAAGATCACCGATCAGCCGGTCAAATATGTGGCGTTGGAGAACGGACAGGGGCACGCCATGCTCGGTTCGGGTTACTGGCGCGAGCAGGGGGTTCCGGTGATCGCGCACGAAGACGCGGCGCACGAGGTCGAGGAAAATGCGTTCGCCATCCTAGATGCTACCAAACGGGGACTCAAGGACAAGGCCGAAGGCACTGAGGTGGTGATGCCCGATAAGACCTTCAAGGACAAGATGGTCATTGAGATGGGCGGCGAACGCATCGAACTGCTATTCCTGGGGCCGGCTCACAGCCCGGGCGATATCATGGTCTGGCTTCCGCAGAAACGACTGGTGATCTCCGGCGACATGGCGTTTCACCAGCGCCTGTTACCGATCTTCGAGGAGACCGACACCGCTGCCTGGCTGGAGACCTGGGAAAAGTTTGCCGCACTGGGTGCAGAGATCGTTATTCCCGGCCACGGGGAACCGACCGACATGGGGGAAGTCACGCGCTACACCAAAGACTACCTCGTTGATCTGCGCCAGAAGGTGGCCGAGGTGATCGACAATGGCGGCTCTCTGACTGAAGCCTACGAGGTGGATCAATCGGCCTATGCGCATCTGCCGACCTTCGAGTTCCTGGCCAAGCGCAATGCCGGGAGAGTGTTTCAGCGGATGGAGTTTGAATTCTAGCCGCAAACACCTACCCGCACACTTACATCGATGACTCGGGTCGTGCGAAAAGTGATAGCAGCCATCATAGATTAAGGATCTTCACCGCATTGGCACCGATGATGCCTTCCTTCTCTTCGCTTGAGAGCCCTGGGAGCGTCATGACCCGCTCCACGGTGTGATCCAGATCGTACCAGGGAAAATCCGAGCCCATCATCACTCTTTCTGGGCCTATGTCTTTGATCAACTGCACTAGCTGTTTCTCCGACGGCGCGTTGGGAGCATTCGTCCATTCGATGATTTCACAGCAATCGAAAAACGCATTCGGGTAGGTATCGGCGATCTCCAAGGCCTGCCCCCAAGTCGCCCCGCCCATATGCGCCAACACCACGGGAAGCCGTGGAAACGCCTTGAGCATACGCCCGAAGGCCTGGGGCTCGGCCAGGCCGGCACCATCCAGGTCGGGCCCAGAATGACCGATTATGGGCGCACGTAAGTCCTCGCAAACCGCATACATCGGCCATAGTCGTACATCGGACATAGCGAAACCACCGGCGGCGCCGTGCAGTTTCACGCCATGGGCGCCATGGTTCTCGATCATATCTCGTACGTGTCGAGCGCAATCTTCGCCGGGCAGGGCGGTGACATCTGCCCCTACAAAGGGAATGATTTGGGGATGCTTTCGGGCGACTGTGCATATCCACCGGTTGAACGTCTTCAACTCGTCGACGACCATGGCGTTGATATCCTTAGTGCGTCTTTCCCTTTCCGCCCACGCGAGTCCTTCCGGCAGCTTTGCTAACTCGTCGTGCATATGTTGGCGCGCGATGAACAGATTAACCACAACGACTTTAGCGATCTCGGCAGCCTCCATAGCTTGTAAAATGTCACCCACCGTTCCGGGGTAATCGCTGACGGGGACGTTTTCCTTGCGCCCATATTCCCATACCTGATAACCGTCTTTTTCCGCGTTACCCTCCTCCAAGTTCCGATACAGATGAACATGAGAATCGATCTTGACTGGTTCCGACATATTCGCGTTTCTCTCTCCTGCCTACAAAATTATGACTATCGAGAGCAAAAGGGGCAGACCTCTTTGCTCGCTACGCCATGACGCTCCCACCGTTGACGCCGATCCCCTGTCCGGTAATGTACGCCCCCCCTTCTCCACA
>JAOTWM010000104.1 GCA_029862885.1 Gammaproteobacteria bacterium | reverse complement strand
ATTCCGGTTTTTTACGGTCATTCCGAGGCCGTTCATATCGAAACTCGCGATAAGATCAGCGCCGAGCGCGCGCGCGAGTTGCTTGAGCGTGCGGACGGAGTCACCGTCATGGACGACCGGATCCCCGGCGGCTATCCAACCGCAGCCGTCGACGCGACGCATCGTGATGACGTATTCGTAGGCCGGATTCGCGAGGATATCTCCCACGACCGGGGGCTAAATCTCTGGATAGTGGCCGATAACGTGCGTAAGGGGGCGGCTTTAAATAGCGTACAAATCGCGGAACATTTGATAAAAGACTATTTATCGTCTAAGACTTAATGTTGAATCGTAAAGAACAATCGTAATATAGTAGTGTAACTGACCGCCAGGAAAGCCTTTTCCGTTGGTACGAGAATACCCATTTCAGCGGCCCGAGCGATGGCCTCACGAGGAGTCCTATAGCGTGTTGAGGAAGCAATTGGTAACCGCCAAGCGGTCCATCGTGGCGTTGGTATTGGCCGGATTCTGCGGCCAGGCATTTGCGCTCGGACTAGGTCAACTGCAGGTCAAATCGGTGTTGGAAGAGCCGCTGGACGCGGCCATTGAGCTCACTTCGGCAAATCCCGAGGACATCGCGGAGCTGCAGGTCAACCTCGGATCCCGTGAAGAATTCATGCAAGCCGGCATCGATCGCCCGGCATTTTTATCGATCCTGACCTTGGAGCCAGGGTTGGGGGAATTCGGCGAGCCAATCGTCAAAATCAAGTCAGAACAGCCAATTTCGGAGCCGTTTCTGCATTTTCTCATAAGTATCGAGTGGCCCGGCGGAAGACTGGTACGTGAATACACGGCATTGCTAGACCCGCCGTTGTATGCGCAAGCCTCGCCCGAGCCGGTCGCGATGGCCGAAACTACTGCCGAGCCGGAAGCCGTACCGAAGGCGCCGGCCCCGGAGCCAGAGGCCGCGACGGCGACGGCTGAGTCGACGTCGGTCGGGGCCAGTACGGGCGCCGCATCCGGGAGTGACTCGGACGCGACTCAAGCCGCGCCCGAACCCGCAACAGAGATGGCAACGGCCGACGAATACGGGCCGGTTGCAGCCGGGGATACGCTTTGGGGGATCGCGAATCGCTACAGTTCTGCGGCCGACGGCAGCATTTACTCGACGATGATCGCAATTTTGCGCGTCAACCCGGATGCGTTCATCGACGGCAACATCAACCGCCTAAAGCGTGGCGAAATACTCAAACTGCCGAATGCAGACGAAGTCGCGGCAGTCGATTTAGGCACGGCCACCAGCGAATACCGTTCGCAACTCGAAGAATTCGAGGCGTTCCGTGCCGCTGTGGCCGGGATGGCGCCGCCACTGGACGTTGGGGCGGATGAGGGCGTCGCGGCCGGTCAAGCCGATGCGGCGGCCACCGATACCGCCGCACAGCCGGATCAGACGCAGGATCAGCTAAGAATCGCAGCCCTGTCGGATCAGGAAGAAGTTGGCGCCGGCAGTGGCGATATGGCAGCCGAGGTCTCGCGACTGCAAGACAAGATTACAAATTTAGAAGAGGATTTGTTGTCCCGCGACCGCGAAAACCGTGAACTGCAGGATAAAGTCGATCTGCTTGAAGGTCAGATCAAGAATGCGCAGCGATTGCTGGAATTGAAGGACCAAGAGTTGGCGCTCGCGCAGCAACAGGCAGCTGCAGACCAAGCTGGCGTAGACCAAGCCGCCATGGACAAAGCCGCCATGGACAAAGCCGCTGCGGACAAAGCCGCTGCGGACAAAGCCGCCATGGACAAAGCCGCTGCGGACAAAGCCGCCGCGGACAAAGCCGCCGCCGCAAAAGTTGCTGCCGCCAAAGCGGCTGCCGCTGCCAAAGCAGCTGCCGACAAAGCTAAGCCCAAGCCGGTTGTCACTCCGGCGGAGCCCTGGTGGAAATCGATACTCGCTACGATCAAGGGTGACTGGATACTGCCGCTGGTAGGGGTTCTAGTGACGGCAGTTGTGGGTATCCTGGGGCTCGTATTTTTCCGCCGCCGGCGTTCGCTCGCGGAATTTGAAGAGAGCATTCTTTCGGGTAGCGCGCTCGCGGCGACGACCGAAACCTCGCAAACGTCTGAGAAGTCGAGTTCGGGGTCGACCGATACATCGTTCCTTAGCGATTTCGGCGTACCGGGTATGGGGACGATGCAGGCTGATGAGGTCGATCCAATTGCGGAGGCCGAGGTCTACATGGCTTATGGCCGTGACGAACAGGCTGAAGAAGTGTTGCGTGAAGCGATGCTGAAGGATCCGACGCGGCAGGAATTGAAGCTTAAGGTCTTGGAAATCTACGAGCATCGCGGTGACGTGAAAGCCTTTGAAACACTGTCTGAAGAACTCTATCCAGCTCAGGGTGCGGATCAGGCCTCGTCGGAGACTTGGGCACGTGTTGTGGAAATGGGCCAGCGCGTGAACCCCGATAATCCATTATTTACGGGCGGGGCCGCGGCAGTAGCCACAACCGTCGCTGCTACGACCAATGTCGCCGAGTCAATGCCATTGCCGCAGAACGGCGACGATGAGGTAACGGCAGAAACTGCCGTGGATGACGAGGTCGACTTCGCGACTGCTTTTGCGGATTTGGACGATGCTAAAGCGTCTGTCGACGCGTCGCTTGCCGGTGAGGGTGACGATGCGGATGCCGAGGCGCAGGCATTATTCGATTTGGAAGTGTCAACGGCCGAGATCGAAACATCGATCGCCGACATAGATCAGGTTACCGAAAGCCTTATGGCCGAGACGGAGGTTGACGCTCGATTATCGCCGATGGCTGAGGACGACTTACTCGCCGGCACGACGGTCGCAACGACGGCTGCGGCTACGGCCGCGGCGGTAGCCGCGGCGGGCGCGACCGAACCGATGCTGGACGCCTTTCCGAAGCCCGATTTGGAAACCGTGTCGGACATCGCGGGCGAAATCGATAATCGCATAGGCGGCGAGGTAGCGGCGGCCGCGAGTGGCGGAGGCGAAGTCGAATTGGATTTCGATCTCGGTCTCGATGAGATGGACGATAGCCTAATTGCCGGTAGCGATGAACCGGACGACGCGACGTCGGTGGAGTCGAGCGACGACGTGGGGGTTGCGTTTGAGATGGATGGCGCATCGAGCGTGGGCACCAGTCTCGGAGTCGCAACCAGCGAGACCATGTCGAGCGATGCGCCCGATGCGCTCAGCGACGACGCCGTTGGTATGGATTTCGATCTCGAGTTGGACAGCCAACCGATGAATACCGAGGACTTGGTAACCGATTTACATACGGCCTCGACGCTGGTGGACGCCGATAGCGTTGACGGTGGCAACGGCGAGTCGCGGCCGCCGGTGGTGGAAGTATCGAACATAGCCGAGATGTCCGAGGAGTCGGATGACGACGGAGAATGGGACGAGGCCGCCACTAAACTGGATCTGGCCAAAGCCTATATCGATATGGGCGACGCGTCCGGCGCGAAGAGCATAATCGAAGAAGTGATGAAGGAAGGTAACGCGGGGCAACGCAAACAAGCGGAGGAGCTGTCAGCCCAGCTCAACGCCTAGGGAACCTCTGATTAATTCTGGGCGAGCCGGATTGAGAGTCAAAATCGCCCGATTCAAGGCGCGAATCGCAGGTAATAGCCCGGCTATTGCCAAGATTCGCAACGCGGAAGCGGGTGATTTTGGACTCGAGCCGGCCGGTCATGAATTAATCAGAGGTTCCCTAGATTAGTCGAATCTGAAGAACGCTCTTATTGGCCGTCGGCGGCGTTGCCTGCACCGATGTAGGTAATGAGCGAGAGCAAGGACGCGGTAGCGTTGCCCTGCGACTTCCGATGCTCATTTATCCTCATGTGTATAGTTTATGTCACGGCCGCTTCGGTGTTTCTGGTGCTTTGCCGACGACCCAAATTGACGCTTTTTAGAATCGACGAAAGTGACACCGATTAGAGATCCCTCGGTTCCTCCCGCAGTCCCTGCGCAAGCTCGCGAACGAGTTTGTGTGCCGCTTCAGCGTCGCCGTCAGTGGCGGCAATAATATCGACCAACGCTGAACCGACCACCGCCGCGTCGGCGACACGGGCAATTGCCTTGGCTTGCTCCGCATTTTTGATTCCGAATCCAACTGCGACCGGCAGATTGGTATGCCGCCGCAGCCGGCCGACTGCGGCGGCAACATCCTGTTCAGAAGCGGAGCGCGTTCCCGTTACCCCGGAAACGGCTACGTAG
Organism: Gammaproteobacteria bacterium; assembly: GCA_029862885.1. Classification (GTDB taxonomy): domain Bacteria; phylum Pseudomonadota; class Gammaproteobacteria; order Arenicellales; family JAOTWM01; genus JAOTWM01. The sequence continues at coordinate 9,446 of JAOTWM010000104.1, read as the reverse complement.
TAAACAAATCCGCTGCTGTTCGTCATGATACGGTTGAGCCGTTTATCGTCGCTGGTGGGGGTGGCGAGGCGGATCCAATGCAAACCCGCCGTTAACGCCGGATGGCACAATTCCTGATCCTCTTCGGGCGGGAGATCGACGATGATCAATCCATCGACCCCGGCACTGCATGCGTCGTCAATGAAGTCCGGGACACCGTAGCGATAGATCGGGTTGTAGTAGCCCATCAGGACGATCGGTGTCGTACGATCGCCGGCGCGGAAATGCCGCACCAGCTTGAGCGTTTTCACTAAGGTCATGCCGGCGGAGAGCGCACGCAGGCTGGCCGCTTGGATCGCCGGGCCATCCGCCATCGGATCCGAGAACGGCATGCCGATTTCAATCAGGTCAGCGCCGGCCGCGGGTAGGCCGCGGATAATCGAGAGTGACCTTTCCGAATCCGGATCGCCGGCGGTTACGAAAGTAACGAGCCCGGCGCGCCGTTCCGTTTTCAAAGCGGCGAAACGATTTGCAATACGTTGTGTATCCGTATAGTCGTCATGGGGCGACAGGGGTTGCACGGAATCACTCATAACGTGACCCCGAGCGCATCCGCCACCGTAAACACGTCCTTATCGCCACGCCCGCACATGTTCATGACGATGATCTGTTCGTGGCCCATGGTTGGCGCTAGCCGCATGACATGGGCGAGCGCGTGGGCCGGTTCCAACGCGGGAATTATGCCCTCGAGTCTGCAGCATAACTGAAACGCATCGAGTGCCTCGTCATCGGTTACAGAAACATATTCGGCGCGGCCAGTTTCGTGCAACCAAGAGTGTTCGGGCCCTATTCCTGGATAATCGAGGCCCGCCGAAATGGAGTGAGCGTCCTGAATTTGCCCATCGTCGGTTTGCAGTAAATACGTCCGGTTACCATGCAGCACGCCGGGCGATCCGCCGGTTAATGATGCAGCATGTTTACCGGTGTCTACGCCGAAACCTGCCGCCTCCACACCAACGATCCGCACGCCGGTATCGTCGAGAAACGGATGAAATAGCCCCATAGCGTTGGAGCCACCGCCGATACAGGCCACCAGCACATCGGCTAATCGCCCCTCGGCTGCAGTGATCTGTTCGCGCACCTCGTGGCCGATAACGGACTGAAAATTACGCACCATCTCGGGGTAAGGGTGTGGGCCGGCCACGGTGCCGATTATGTAAAATGTGTCCTCCACATTCGCGACCCAATCCCGCAATGCTTCGTTCAACGCGTCCTTAAGGGTGGCGGTGCCACTCGTAACCGGCACTACCTCGGCACCCAGTAGTTTCATGCGAAAGACGTTGGGGGCCTGGCGCTCGATGTCGGTGGCGCCCATATACACGACGCACGGCAGGTCGAATAACGCGCATACCGTTGCACTCGCAACACCGTGCTGACCCGCACCGGTTTCGGCGATGATGCGGGTTTTGCCCATACGCCGCGCCAATAAAATTTGGCCGAGAGTGTTGTTAATCTTGTGGGCCCCGGTATGGTTCAATTCATCGCGTTTGAAATAGATTTTAGCGCCGCCCAAATGCGCCGTGAGCCGGCGTGCGAAATATAATGGGCTCGGGCGCCCAATATAATGTTTGGCGTAATAGTCGAAATCACGCTGAAACTCGGGGTCGCGCTGGGCCTGACGATAAGCCTGCTCCAAATCCAGCACGAGCGGCATGAGCGTTTCGGCCACGAATCGCCCGCCAAAAATGCCAAAATGGCCGTCTTCGTCGGGTCCGGCCCGGTAGGATTCAATATCGGGATTGTGCGCGGTCGTCATAGTTATTAAATAGATGCAATATGCGGTATATATCGTTGTATATTAAGAAATATCAAATCAGACGGATGATTCCAAGTTGCGAGTTCTGGCAATTATACCGGATCGCGCTCGGGGCCGCGGCGCTTGCTCATACATCGGCGGTACTATTCTGAATTGGTATTTCTGCTCCATGCATCCACAACCGAAATCCCAGACCGACAACCAGAAGTGGGCCGCTTGCATCGAGTACGACGGCTCACAATTTAGCGGCTGGCAACGCCAGTGCGGACAAGCCTCGGTCCAGGCGGCGCTCGAATATGCCTTGGGCGAGGTGGCTGCATGCCCGACGACAGTCGTTGCGGCCGGGCGTACCGACACGGGCGTGCACGCCTGCGGTCAAGTCGTGCATTTTCAAAGCGGGAGCCGGCGCAGCAACTGGGGATGGATGCGCGGCGCTAACAGCAATTTGCCAGCGGCAGTCGCAGTAGTATGGGTAAAGCCGGTGGCGGCGGAGTTTCATGCCCGGTTTTCAGCCACGCAACGCAGGTACCGCTATGTGTTGTTAAATCGTCGAGTCCGGCCGACTTATCTACGCGAACGAGTGACCTGGGACTACCGTGAGCTCGATGTAGAGGCGATGCGGGTGGCGGCGGAACCGCTGCTCGGGAGGCATGACTTCAGTGCGTTTCGGGCCGGCGCGTGCCAGGCGAAATCCCCGATTCGGACCCTGCGTCGACTGCACATCGATCGCAGCGGCAACTGGGTATGGTTGGACGTCGCCGCAGACGGTTTTTTGCATCATATGGTACGCAACCTAGTGGGATCATTACTGGCAGTCGGCGCTGGTGAGCGCAGCCCCGACTGGATTGCGGAAGTTCTGGAAGGCACGGATCGGTGTCGCGCCGGTATAACCGCTCCCGCACACGGTTTGTATCTCACCGGGGTCGAATACCCCGCGCATTTCGCGTTACCGCCGGCGCCTGCAGCGTGTAGATTTTGGTAGACTGTCCGCACTGAGGACCCAATCCTATGCGCACCCGAATAAAAATCTGCGGCATTACCCGGGTCGCCGATGCCGAAGCCGCACTGGCGGCCGGTGCCGACGCGATCGGTATGGTGTTTTACGACGCGAGTCCGCGCCGCGTCAGTGTCGACGTCGCGCGCGCGATCGGTGAACTGGCGCCGCCATTGGTGGATATCGTCGGAGTGTTCGTAGATCCCGACGATATATTGCTGCGGGAAATCCGGCGTGAGGTACGGCTCGATGTCATACAGTTTCACGGTGACGAGTCGGCTGAGCGCTGCGCGAAGTGCCGGCTGCCCTATCTGAAAGCATTACGGGTCCGGGATGACGATGTCATTGCCGATCGCGTGGCCCAGTATCCGGGTGCGCGGGGCGTTTTGTTGGATACCTATAGTCCCGCCGTGGCCGGTGGCACCGGCCAGCGCTTTATTTGGCGAGATCCTGGTCCAACCGTTCGACCGATCATTCTGGCCGGCGGGCTGAGCGCTGACAACGTCGCTGAGGCTATGCGTACTGTGCGGCCGTTCGCGGTGGATGTGAGCAGCGGTGTGGAATCGGCGCCCGGCATAAAGAGTCACGATAAAATGCGGCGATTCGTCGACGCGGTACAGGCACAAGACGCGGAGGCGGCGACCCAAAGCGCCAGCAGCGCGGTCTAATGTGGATTTATAGGAAGAGCAGACTATGACTTGGCTGGAAAAGTTACTGCCGCCCAAGATTAAGTCACGGGCCCACCTCGGTAAGAGGGGCGTACCGGAAGGCTTGTGGAGTAAATGTCCGGAATGCGCAGCGGTATTATATCGGGCGGAATTGGAACGGAATCTCGAGGTGTGTCCGAAATGCACCCACCATATTCGCATTGCCGCGCGCCATCGATTGCGCGCGTTCTTAGACGACGGCGAACTTGAAGAAATAGGTGCGGGTTTGAAGCCGGTCGATGCGTTGAAATTTCGCGATAGCAAGAAGTACAAGGATCGTCTCGCCGAAGCGCAAAAGCGTACTGGCGAAAACGATGCGTTGGTGGTAATGCAGGGCACGCTCAACGGTGTCGCTGTTGTAGCTGCGGCGTTTGAGTTTGAGTTTATGGGGGGATCGATGGGCGCCGTCGTGGGCGAACGATTCGTGCGCGCGGTCGATGCAGCAGTGGCCGGTACCCATCCGTTCATTTGTTTTGCTGCGAGCGGCGGCGCGCGCATGCAAGAAGCAGTGTTGTCGTTGATGCAGATGGCGAAGACCAGCGCCGCTCTGACGCGCCTGACTAAACGTCGGATTCCGTATATTTCAGTGCTTACCGACCCGACGATGGGCGGTGTATCGGCAAGTTTGGCGACACTTGGCGACATTATCATCGCCGAACCGAACGCGTTGGTCGGTTTTGCCGGGCCACGGGTAATTGAACAAACAGTGCGCGAGACACTGCCAGAAGGATTCCAACGTTCGGAATTTTTATTGGAACACGGTGCGATCGACGCGATTGTAGATCGACGCCAGTTGCGTACCACCATTCACTCGTTGATCGAAACCCTGCGCGTTAATAAGTAACCGCTTCGCGGTTGCCGCAGCGACCGCTATCACTATGCCTGAGACTCTCACCGCGCACGCTCCGTTAGGGGAATGGTTACGCTATATCGAGACCGTTCATTCGAGGAGCATGGATCTGACCCTCGATCGGGTGCATGCCGTGTTGACAGCGCTGCATCTGCAGTTGCCCGGCACCGTCGTCAGCGTGGCCGGTACTAATGGTAAAGGCTCGAGCGTCGCGATGTTGGAATCCATCTATAGCACAGCCGGTTACCGAGTGGGTGCCTATACGTCGCCGCATTTGGTGCGTTACAACGAGCGGATTCGCCTAGATCGAAATGTGGCGGCCGATGATGAATTGGCGGCCGCATTCGCCGCGGTTGACAGCGCCCGAGGTCAAATTCCGTTGACCTACTTTGAATTTGGCACACTCGCTGCGTTTTGGATCTTTGCGCGGTATGGTGTTGATATAACGATATTGGAGGTCGGTTTAGGCGGACGTCAGGATGCGGTCAATGTCGTAGATGCCGATGTGGCGTTAATTACTTCGGTTGGACTCGACCATATGCAATGGTTGGGCACCACCCGTTCTACGATCGGTGCCGAGAAAGCAGGGATTATGCGCAATGGCAGGCCAGTGGTATGCGCCGACCCCGATCCGCCCGACACTATCGGTCGAGCCGCGCAAGGCATAGGCGCCAAATTGTGGTGCTTAGGCGCTGAGTTTGGCAATCGGGGATCGGGGGCAAGGTGGGACTGGTGGGGGCAAGCGGAGGCCACGGACGGCCGCGACGAGTACCGCGATCTGCCGCTGCCGCCGTTCAACGGCGAAGTGCAACGGCACAATGCAGCCGGTGTTGTGGCCGTAGTGCACTGCCTACAGGACCGTTTGCCGGTCGCGCTCGCCGCGTTGCGCGAAGGCCTGCAAGACGCGCGTCTGGCCGGCCGCTTGCAGATACTGCCGGGTTTGCCAAGACGGATTCTCGACGTTGCCCACAATGCGGATGCGGTCACGGTGTTGGCTGAATTCCTGAAGCAGCAACAAGGACTCCGCCACACGATTGCAGTGGCGGGCATGCTGGCGGACAAACCGGTAACCGCCATCGTGCAGCAACTCGCGAGAAGTTTTGATCGTTGGCATGTGGCCCGACTTGGCGGTGAGCGCGGTGCGCCCTCCACGGTGCTCGCCGCAGCAGTACGCGAAGTCGCGCCCGGTGTACCCGTCGTGGAGCACGACGACCCGGTCGCGGCCTATACGGCTGCGTTGAGTGTCGCTCAGCCCGACGATTGTGTAGTGATTTTTGGTTCGTTTCTGACGGTGGGTGCTATAATGGAAGCCTCGGCAGTCACACCTATTTCCAACACTTAATCGTTCTCTAAACTGACTCGATGGCAAGTCGGATCGACGCCAATCTCCCTGCTGAATTTGAGCTGAAACACCGAATCGCCGGGGCGGTAATCCTGGTGTTTTTCGCTGTAATCGCATTGCCGGCAATCCTCAACGGTTCACCGTCGGATGCAGAAATCGAGGCAGAGCAAGGGTTATCGGAGCCGATGGCGAGCCGTAGCGATGATTTCGTGTCGAGAATCATCCCGATCGGACCGACTACCGTTACCGGGGCCGATCCTGTGCCCTTGCCACCCGAGCCGGAAATCGAATTCGTTAACGAATCCGCTGACAGCATCCCGCTTTCTGATGTTGAGCCGCAGCCCGTGGTCGAAGTACAAACCAAAATAATGAGTCCCGAGGTGCCCGAGGCGTCTCCGGCTGGCAAACCTACCGAACAGTCACTCGTCAAAATACCGACCGTTACGGAACCTACGGTGGAACCGAAGCCCGCCGAATCAGAGCCGGTAACCGTAGCGGTCGTCGAGAAAACCAAGACCTCCATCGAGCCGGTGGTGACCCGTGGTTGGGTGGTGCGGGTGGGGACGTTCTCAGTGTCCAAAAACGCATTGCGGATACTGCAGGAACTGCGTGCCAAAGGATTTAATGCGTCCTCTACAAAGATCAGCACCACGAGTGGCGCCAGTGCAACTCGAGTGTGGGTCGGTCCCGTTGCAGAGCGTGTCCAAGCAGCAAGGTTGCGCACCGATATCGAACGCAAGACCGGTGAAAAGGGTTTGATTACCGCTTATCCTTAAATGAGTACTAGTGTGATTACGGGGTTCGATATTGCCGTCGCTGTAGTGGTGCTGTTATCGGCATTGATTGGCGTGTTGCGCGGATTTATCCGCGAGACTTTGTCGCTAATTTCGTGGGTTTTGGCATTTTGGATTGCGTTTACGTTTAGCCCGAAAGCGAGCGTATATTTTGCGCCGTATTTGACGACTCCGGCATTGCAGGTGGTCGCTGCGTTCGCCGCCTTGTTTCTAGCGGCATTACTCATCGCATCGTTGCTGAGTTATCTGTTGTATAAACTCTTTAAAGCTACGGGCATTACCGGTACCGATCGTGCCCTCGGGGCATTATTCGGAGTTGCGCGTGGTGTGATATTAGTGGCGTTGTGTATGTTGTTTATCGGGGCGACGGCACTGATTAAGGAGTCCTGGTGGCAGCAATCGTTGTCAGTCGTGTATTTTAAGCCCTTAATCACGATATTCGTGGATCTGTTGCCGGTCGACGTAGGTCAGCGGTTGGGCTATAAATAGTTAAATCATGTGTGGCGTAGTCGGTATTCTCGGTACGGGGCCAGTCAACCAGGCCATTTACGACGGGCTCACCGTGCTTCAGCATCGCGGACAGGACGCATCGGGAATTCTCACCAGCGATGCGGAACGGGTGTACCTACGTAAGGACAATGGCTTGGTCCGAGACGTATTTCACACCAGACATATGCTCGAACTGGCCGGCTCGATGGGCATCGGCCATGTGCGTTATCCCACGGCCGGCAACGATTCTAAAGCCGAGGCGCAACCGTTCTACGTCAATTCACCGTTTGGCATCGCGTTGGCCCATAACGGCAATTTAACGAACGCTACGGCATTGCGGCGTGCTTTGTTTCGGGAAGATTTGCGCCAACTGAATACCACATCGGATTCCGAAATCTTACTCAACGTCTTGGCCCATGAGCTGCGGGCGGAGATTAAGGGTCGATTACAGCTCAACCCCGATGACGTATTTCGCGCGGTCGCCGCTGTGCATCGTCGGTGCCAAGGCGCGTATGCGGTGGTGGCGATGATCGTCGGTTTCGGAATTGTTGCGTTTCGTGATCGTCACGGCATACGGCCACTGGTTTATGGTCGGCGTGAAACCGCCGGCGGTACCGAGCATATGATCGCCTCCGAGAGTGTGGCGTTGGATGTAATCGGGTTCGATTTGGTCCGCGACATCGAGCCTGGCGAAGCGCTGTTTATCGATCTTGCGGGCGTGGTCCACCATCGCGGCTGCGTGCCGGACCCTTCGCCCGCACCCTGTATCTTCGAATTCGTCTATCTCGCGCGCCCCGATTCGATTTTAGATCGAATTTCGGTCTACAAAACGCGGCTGCGAATGGGGGAGAAGCTCGGAAACCGGTTGCTGCAGGAATGGCGCGAGCACGATATTGATGTTGTGATTCCGGTACCCGATACCAGCCGTACGGCGGCATTGCAGATGGCCAATGAAATGCATGTGAAGTATCGCGAAGGGTTCATCAAGAATCGATACATCGGTCGCACCTTTATTATGCCGGGGCAGGCGGAACGTAAACGTTCGGTACGGCAGAAACTGAACGCCATCGATCTCGAGTTTCGAGGCAAGAATGTATTACTGGTGGACGATTCGATCGTGCGTGGCACGACCTCCAAACAAATCATCCAAATGGCACGCGACGCCGGGGCGCGCAAGGTCTATTTTGCGTCTGCCGCACCGCCGGTTCGCTATCCGAATGTTTATGGAATCGATATGCCGTCGGTATCCGAGTTGGTGGCGAACGGGCGAACCGTCGAACAGGTGAACACTGAGATCGGCGCGGATCGATTGATTTATCAAGAACTGCCGGACCTGGTAGACGCGGCCCGCGAAGGTAACCCTTCCATTACGCAATTTGAAGCGTCTTGTTTTAGCGGCGAGTATATTACCGGCGGTGTGACCGCGGATTATCTTACTGAAGTGGAAAACATCCGCAATGATTCCACGAAAGCGAAACAGCCGTCCAGTACACTGGATCTCGCCGAAGTCAACGCCTATTCCTAAGCGCGCGTAGCTCCGGCGCTTGGAGTCAGTTCAAAGCCATCGGGGCTTACGGTAAGCACACTGCTTTGTTCATACCAGTCCCCGAGCACAATGCGCTGCGTTCGCTGGCGGCCTGAGTTGAGGGTGTGAAATCCCGGGCGATGTGTGTGGCCGTGGATAAGTACATTCACGCCGTGGATCTTCATCACGTCGCGAACGCTTTGCTCATTCACGTCCATGATCACCGGGTTCTTAGTTTGTTTGTTGCGATCGCTCTGTTGCCGCAATTGCTTAGCGATGGCGAGTCGGGCTCGGATCGGTTTCGCTAGAAACTCGTCCTGCCAGGTTTGCTCCCTTACGGCGGCACGAAATCGCTGATGCTCGGTGTCGTCGGTACACAAGCTGTCGCCGTGCAGAATGACAATGGCCCGGCCGTACAACATAAGAGTCGTCGGATCCGGCAATAATGTCGTGCTCGTCTGCCGGCAAAAATCGCTGCCGATGAGGAAGTCCCGGTTGCCGTGCATGACATACACGGGGATGCCGCTGTCGGTCAGGCGGCGCAGACCGTGCAGTATGGATTGATGTCCGAGCTGTTCCGCTGCGTCGTCGCCGATCCAATATTCGAATAGGTCGCCGAGAATATACAGCGCCTCGGCATTGCGGGCGTCGTGGTCCAGGAATTGCAGAAACAATTCCAAAATCTGTGGGCGTTCTGGGGTGAGATGCAGATCCGATATAAATAATGTGTGCGCCACTGCAAGTAGGGCCGGCCGAGGCTAACGCAACTGCACGATGGATTCGATAAAAATATCCGTGACTGGGTTGCCAGTGTGGCCGGCCCGGGACATCGTCGCGATGCCGCCCATCTTATCGACGAACCCCATTCCTTCAATAATTTTTCCGAAAACACAGTAACCCCAATCCTCGGGCGTATCGGCGAAGTAGTCGAGTGACGGGTTGTTGCGTAA
>JAOTWM010000327.1 GCA_029862885.1 Gammaproteobacteria bacterium | reverse complement strand
TATAAAAAATTGCGAGGTAGCCGAATGGGGGGCCTCCGGTAATCGAGCCATGGCCAGTGTGCCGCGTTCGTTGAGTGGGCACACTTTGGCTTCGTTTTCGATCGGGGCACGAGTCGTTTTTTGGATCATTCCTGCTGTGAATCCGCCACCCTGGACAATATAGTCGCGAATGATACGATGGATCATGGTGCCGTCGTAAAATTCATCCTGCACATAGCGCATGAAGTTTTTGACGGTAATTGGCGTTCTGGCCAGGTACAATTCGGCGATCAGAGCGCCGTATGTGGTATCGATTCGAACCCGAAGCAGATCGGGCAGCGATTTGTCGGTCATGGTTGATGCTCAGGATCGGTGTGATGACGAGGGGGTATCGAAAACCAACTCCGTGCCCATTGAGGCAAGGCTCGACTGCTAATACGTATCATCGTTTAATTATAACCTAGCTGGATTTATTATAACAATCAATGGGTTAGATTTCATGTTCACAATACTTACAGGGGTCCGGGTCGGGTCCCGTGCGCTACGGACCGGTAGCCATAAATATAGTACAGATTGGTCCCGCTGGGCGGTTATCGGGTGTTAGCCGAGCTTTGTCGCGGCATCGCAGTTCGCTAGTATTGTAGGATTTTCGACCTAGATAATGACGCAATAGAAATGCTTTACATCTATGACAGTTTGAGCCGCTCAAAGCGGCCGCTAAATCCGCGTGAGCCCGGAAAAGTCGGAATCTACGTGTGTGGGATGACGGTTTATGATTTTTGCCATATCGGCCATGCGCGGGTGCTCGTGGTCTTCGACATGGTGGTGCGTTATCTGCGAAGCCTCGGTCTGGATGTGACGTACGTGCGTAATATCACTGACATCGATGACAAAATCATCGATCGCGCGGCGCAACAAGGTGAACCCGTTGCCGCGTTGACGGAGCGATTTACCGCCGCGATGCATGAGGATTGCGCGGCGTTGTTTGTGCAGCCGCCGAACCTGGAGCCGCGCGCGACTGGACATATCGCCGATATCGTCGATATGGTGCAACGCCTGATCGAGCGTGATTACGCCTATGTCGGTGGTAGTGGCGATGTGTTTTTCAGTGTTCGTAAGTTTCCCGCCTACGGTAAGTTATCCGGAAAGTCGCTCGACGACCTGCGGGTAGGCGCGCGAGTAGAAGCCGACGAATCAAAGCGCGACCCGCTGGATTTTGCATTATGGAAAAGTGCGAAGCCGGATGAACCGTATTGGCCATCGCCGTGGGGCGACGGCCGTCCGGGCTGGCATATCGAATGCTCGGCGATGTCGACGCGTTGTCTCGGCAATCACTTCGATATCCACGCCGGAGGGATGGATTTGCGATTTCCACATCATGAGAATGAAATCGCACAATCGGTGGGTGCTACGGGTGACGCGTTTGCCGAATTATGGATGCACAATGGTTATGTGCAGGTCGATAGCGAAAAGATGTCGAAATCGCTCGACAATTTTTTCACGATCCGGGAGATCCTGGCACAGGATAACTTTCCAGCGCGGATGGGGGAGATCATCCGCTATATGATATTGTCCAGCCATTACCGCAGTCCCCTGAATTTTTCCCAACAGACCCTCGATAACGCCAAAGCCGCCCTGACTCGATTGTATTTGGTGCTGGATAAAGTGACCGAAATCACCGCAGGGACTCCAGGACAACCGATCTCGGTCGGCGATGCCGGCGACTGGCAAGCGTATTCGCAGCGGTTTCATGAGGCGATGAACGACGATTTCAATTCCCCTGAGGCAATTGCCGTGCTATTCGATCTAACGCGGGAGATCAATCGGCAACTCGATGCGAACCGAGGGGCGGTAGCGGCGGCGCTGGCCGATGGTCTCGTTGCGTTGGCCGGATTATTGGGGTTGATCAACTTCAGCCCGGCGGCGTTTCTCGGTACGGCGGGCGGTACTCGATTTGCGCATAATGTAGTGGAAGATCTGAGCGAAGCGGCGGTGCAGCGGTTAGTGGATGAGCGCAACACGGCCCGAGCTAATCGCGACTGGCAAACTGCGGATAGGATTCGCAACGAGTTGACCGCGAAGGGTGTGGTATTGGAGGACAAACCCGACGGATCGACTCGCTGGCGTATCGAGTGAACAGAAATTATATTGCGTACCCTGCTCGATCGGATGCGTTATCGTTTTGCTTCCTAGCAATGGCACGGATATACTTGATTCTGTTGCATTTCGAGCGGGCCCGCGTGCGGGCTTTTTTTATCCCGATATAGGATTGAGGTGAGATGTGGAATTAACCGGTGCCGATATTATCGTTCGCTGTCTGCGCGACGAGGGAATCGAGTATATCTTCGGCTACCCCGGCGGGGCGGCCCTGCATATCTACGATGCGTTGTACAAGCAGGAGGACGTCAAACACGTCCTGGTGCGGCACGAACAAGGTGCGACCCATGCCGCGGATGGTTATGCGCGCGCCACCGGCAAACCGGGCGTGGTGCTGGTCACATCAGGCCCCGGGGTCACGAATACCATCACCGGTATCGCGACCGCGTATATGGATTCGATCCCGATGGTGGTGATTTCGGCGCAGGTGCCGACCCACCTCATTGGTGATGACGCGTTTCAGGAAGTGGACGCGGTTGGAATCACGCGCCCGTGTGTAAAGCACAATTTCCTCGTCAAGGATGTGCGTGATCTAGCGTCGACGATAAAGAAAGCGTTCTATATCGCCGCGAGCGGTCGTCCTGGCCCGGTAGTGGTGGATGTACCGAAGGATGTGACCGCCAACAAGACCGAATATATTTATCCGCAGAACCTCGTGATGCGCTCGTATTCGCCGGTCACCAAAGGTCATCCGAAACAGATTCGGCGTGCCGTCGGGTTACTGTGCGAGGCCAAACGGCCAATGATCTATTCCGGTGGGGGTATCGTACTGAGCGAATCCAGCGACAAATTGACCGAATTTGTACGCTTAATGGGATTTCCGTGCACCAATACGTTGATGGGTCTCGGCGCGTTTCCGGCCAGCGACCCATTATTCGTCGGCATGCTCGGGATGCACGGGACTTATGAGGCCAATATGGCGATGCACGAGTGCGACGTGCTGTTGGCGCTCGGCGCCCGCTTCGATGATCGCATAACTGGCGAGCTCAAGAAGTTCTGTCCGCACGCGACAATTATTCACGTCGATATAGACCCGTCATCCATAGGCAAGAACGTGCCGGTCGAGATTCCCATCGTCGGTGACGCCGGGGTGGTGTTGCAGGACATGATCAGAACCGTCAAAAACGGCGGGCCGCAACCGAATCCTGACAATATTGCGGATTGGTGGAAACAAATTGAGGTGTGGCGCAGCGTCGACAGTTTAAGTTTTGATCGCGACAGCGATTTGATTAAGCCACAACTTGTGATCGAGAAGCTCTGCGAACTCACCGGCGGCGATGCATTTGTGACCTCCGATGTAGGTCAGCACCAGATGTGGGCCGCACAACATTATAAATTCGATGTACCGCGGCGCTGGATCAATTCCGGTGGTTTGGGGACGATGGGCTTTGGGTTGCCGGCTGCGATGGGCGTGCAGTTGGCGCATCCCGACTCGACGGTCGCCTGTGTGACCGGAGAAGCCAGCATCATAATGTGTATCCAAGAGCTATCGACCTGCAAGCAGTACGATCTGCCGATAAAAGTAATTAACCTCAATAATCGTTACATGGGCATGGTTCGGCAGTGGCAAGAATTCTTTTACGACCGTCGATACTCACATTCGTATATGGACGCGTTACCGGATTTTGTCGCGCTGGCAGAAAGTTTTGGTCACCTTGGCGTTCGAGTCGAGAAACCCGGCGATGTGGACGGTGCGTTGCGCGACGCGCTCAAGTCGGACCGACTGGTGTTCATGGATTTTATTACCGACCAAACTGAAAATGTCTACCCGATGATTGCGGCGGGCAAGGGCCACCACGAGATGCATTTGAATCCCGGCACCGGAGAGAAGGCTCAAGAAAGGGAGCTTGCCTAAATCATGCGACGAGTCATATCGATCCTGCTTGAAAACGAAGCAGGGGCCCTGTCCCGCGTCGCCGGGTTGTTTTCCGCGCGAGGCTATAATATCGAGTCGTTGACCGTTGCGCCGACCGATGACCCGACGTTATCGCGCATGACTCTCGTTACCAGCGGCTCCGATGCGATATTGGAGCAGATCACCAAACAGTTAAACAAACTGGTGGACGTCGTCAAATTGATGGATCTGACCGACGGCGGTCATATTCAGAGGGAGCTGATGCTCGTGAAGGTACAAGCGGTTGGGGCGTCACGGGAGGAGGTTAAGCGCCTCGTGGATATTTTCCGCGGCCACATCATCGATGTTACCGAGTCGGTATATACGATCGAGATGACCGGTGATAGCGAAAAATTGGATGCGTTTTTGGAAGCATTGCAAGTCACCGAAATCATTGAAGTGGTGCGCTCCGGAATCTCCGGTATCGGTCGTGGAGAGCGAGCGTTGCACGTATAGACACAATTTCGACGGCATCATCACGCCTTTTCCAATGAAATACGAGTAATGGGGAATGAAATGAAAGTTTTTTACGACAGCGATGCAAATCTATCGTTACTTGACAATAAGCGGGTCGCGATTATTGGTTATGGCTCGCAGGGGCATGCCCATGCTAACAACCTGCAAGACAGCGGCGTGGATGTTGTCGTGGGCTTGCGGCAGGGCTCAAGCTCGCGGGACAAGGCCGAGAAGGCGGGGTTGCAAGCCGCCGAGGTTAGTGCCGCCGTAGCCAGCGCCGATATCGTCATGATGTTGGTTCCGGATGAACTGCAGGCCGCGCTCTATCGCGATGAGATCGAGCCAAACCTTAAGCAGGACGGAGCGTTGGCGTTTGCGCATGGCTTCAATATTCATTTCAAGTTTATAAAGCCGCGCGAGGACCTCGACGTATTCATGATTGCGCCGAAAGGCCCAGGTCACTTGGTGCGTTCGACCTACGCCAGCGGCGGCGGCGTACCGTGCCTGATTGCGATCGAACAAGACGCGTCGGGCAGTGCGCGTGATGTCGCACTGGCCTATGCGTCCGGTATCGGCGGCGGCCGTGCGGGCACCATCGAAACGAGTTTTCGCGAGGAAACCGAGACCGACTTGTTCGGCGAGCAGACCGTACTCTGCGGCGGCGTCACGTCGTTAGTGTTGGCCGGATTTGAAACCTTGGTGGACGCCGGCTATGCGCCGGAGATGGCCTATTTCGAATGTTTGCACGAGCTTAAGCTCATTGTCGATTTGATCTACGAAGGCGGGATCTCCAACATGCGCTACTCGATATCCAATACTGCCGAATTCGGTGATCTGACTCGCGGCCCGCGGATCGTCACGGATGAAACCAAAGCGGAAATGAAGCGTATTTTGAGCGAGATACAAACCGGCAAGTTTGCGCAGGAGTGGATGGATGAGAATGCCGCGGGCGGCAACAAATTTCGGGCACTTCGCGAGCAGGCCGAACAGCACGGCATTGAGGAGGTCGGAACCCGGTTGCGGGGTATGATGCCGTGGATCCAAGCCAGTAAGATCGTGGACAAGTCCGTTAACTAGGCAATTTTAAACCGTCTGATTCGACCGTCGTTATGGCGGTCGGATCGGGTCCCTCGAAGCCGTGGTGCCCCCAAACGATTCTGTCCACGATACCCATCCGCTACTGGCGCGAGAAGGATGGGTTCACATCGCGATTGCGATATCGATAGCCATTGTCGTGACCGTTGCCGCCGGCTGGCTGTGGGCGTTGCCGGCCTGGCTCGCCGTGCTGTTTGTACTGCAATTTTTCCGCGATCCGACGCGCACGATTCCACAGACACCCGGTGCGGTGATGTCGCCGGCCGACGGTAAGGTAGTCGCGATCG
>JAOTWM010000429.1 GCA_029862885.1 Gammaproteobacteria bacterium | reverse complement strand
AAAACGGCTTCGTGCCATTCTTCCACCGAAGCGTCAAGCTCAGGGTAGACAACGGATGCATCGCTACCGTAACTGAATTCGGCGTGATCGCGCACACCGCAATAAGGGCAATTTATTCGAATCATAATTACATACTCTGGCCCGGATATTTCACGAAGGGTTCGAATTGCAGGGGAAATCGGGCTAAGTAGTCGGTGCGATCGTCCGAAGATTCATTGCCGTAGCTATGGATCAAGGAGGATCGTGCCAAATATGACGTCCGATTTTTCCTGAATTCGAACAGGACACAGGGTGCGGAGGCCCGTTGACCTAAACGAAAAGGTAACCGGCTCAAATTCTGGAAATACTTCTGATACATTGTCCGCCTTCGTGAATTATCCGGGCTAGCCGTGCAACTTAGGATCAGGTCCCGCGCCACGCTCATCAATTATTACCCCTCGCTCAAACCGCTTGAGGTCGAAATGTTCAATTGTAGAATTGGGTCGATCGTTGGCGATCAAATCGGCAAAATGCCAACCAGAAGCCGGGCTTGCTTTGAATCCACCATAGTTCCACCCCGCGTTCAGATATAGATTGTCGACCGGTGTTTTACAAATAAACGGCGATCCGTCCATGGACATATCCATTACCCCCGACCAGTGGCGTAACAAGCGAACCCGGCCCAGACAGGGAAGAATCGATGTTGCGCACTCGGCAACATCCTGCACGATGGGTAAATTGCCGAGTTGTGCATAGGATTTATACCAATCCAGATCGCCACCAAACACCATACTGCCCTTATCGGATTGGGATATATAGAAATGCGCTCCACCCACACCAAACACGACAACGTGGTCGAGCAACGGCTTGATCGGCTCGGAAACAAACGCTTGCAGTTTATGAGATTCAATGGGCAGTTTACCCAACCCGGCCATCTGCCAAAGCCGTGAAGTATTTCCAGCGACAGCGAAACCGATTTTTTTAGTGCCAATACTTCCGCGCGATGTCTCAAGCGCTGTGATGTTTCCGCCATTTCTGATAACACCCGTTACCTCGCAATTCTGAATAATGTCCACGCCGTGTTGATCTGCACCGCGAGCATATCCCCATGCAACGGCGTCATGTCGCGCATTGCCCGCGCGCTTCTGTACGGCGGCTCCAATAATCGGAAACCGGGCATTGTTGTAATTAAGATGAGGAATCTCTTGTTGTAGTTGTTCCAAACTCCAAAGCTCGCCGTCTGCGCCGGTTAAGCGCATAGAGTTATAACGTCTTGCCGCTGCGTCGCGAGCCGCAGGGCTGTGGAACAACGAAACGTGGGCGCGCTGACTGAACATGACGTTGTAGTTCAGTTCGTGGCTCAGGTTTTCCCAAAGCTGCAGCGAATGCTCGTAGAACTTCCGGTTACCCGGCATCATATAATTGGAGCGCACAATTGTGGTGTTTCTACCGGCATTGCCGCCACCTAACCATCCTTTTTCAAGGACCGCAATATTTTTTACGCTATGGTTTTTTGCAAGGTAAAAAGCTGTCGCAAGACCATGCAAGCCTGCACCTACGATGACTACGTCGTATTCTTTCTTCGGCTCCGGATCGCGCCATTGGCGACCCCAGCCGGTCTGGCCCATTAAGCCGTTCTTGAAGACAGCCCATGCGGAAAAGCGCGTCATGTTAATTCACCACTGTCGCGGTATTGAGTTAGAGGACTTCGGCCGCTCCCGCTGCACAATGGGACCATCTTGCTCAACCGGGATTGATCGTACCGGGACCAACAAACCAAGGCGCCGGATAATATCGCAACACATGCAGAAGTAATAGACAAAATCCACGAAATCGCCGAGATCCCGGGCACAATCAATGTCGAGGCAATTCACCCTCACGACTCTGCTGCCGACATGCTTATCGTCGTATCAATCGGAGTCTTTTTTCGATTCGGCCGTTTCGTTTGTTTGGTTGTATCTCCGATTCAGACGATGCGATTAGGTCCCATTCCCGCATCTTCAAATAGCGACTTAATCTTCGACACTGGCATTGAATTCGGCAATCATTTCGTCCCAGGTCGGCACGACATCCATGAGCCGGTCCCAGAATGCCGGATCGCGGCGCGCGTCAAAATCCTTAAGCGATACGCCCTGTTGCTCGACCCAGGTGTAGTAACCCAGATTGAACATCCGCTCGCGATCGATCCGGCCCAGCTCCGACGTATGGTCTGTGGCGGCACCAAGCAGGTAGCGGCCGAACGCTTCGGCGGCTGCGGACTCGTCGAATTTACCGGAAAACATCCGGGCCGTGGCTTTCTCAAGTTCGGTGCCGTACATCTCGGCACCGTCCGTGGCCACGGTGATCACCGCATCCGACGATGTGAGCGCGTTATATTTCGCATACTTGATCGCGCCGATGACGTTGGCGATCGAGGACAGGCCTAGATTCGTCAAACCGTCGAGCGTAACGTCGTCGAGTCCGGTTCGCCGGTTCAAATAGGCACGACCCACCGCTGTGTTGAACAATACATTCAATGCGTCGCTCGCCGCGTCCGACACACCGATCGCGAAATCGGTATTGAGCACGTTATGAATAAACGGAATGTGTTTGTCCCCAATGCCCTGAATATTGTGCTCGCCGTAGCCGTTGCAGAGCAGAGTCGGGCATTCCAATGCCTCCACAACGCAGGTGTCTGTACCAAAGGTCCCCTTCAGATAATCTCCGGCAGCCAGGGTACCGGCGGAACCCGATGCCGAGACGAATGCGCATAACCGTAACGAGCTATCGTCGTTGGCGGCATCAAATACGCGTTCCAGGGCCGGCCCGGTGACCGCGCGGTGAATCACATAGTTTCCGAACTCGTTAAACTGGTTGAGGATTACGTTGTCGGCATCCTTGGCGAGTTCATGACAGGCGTCGTAGATTTCCTTGACATTGCTTTCGGTGCCGAACGTGCGCACGATGTCGTCGGGATTCGTCACCCACTGTTCGAGCCATTGGAATCGTTCCCGGCTCATTCCTTCGGGCAGCACCGCGACACTGCGACAACCGAGGATGCGCGATATCGCCACCCCACCACGGCAGTAGTTGCCGGTCGACGGCCACACCGCCCGATGTCGGGTCGGGTCGAACAGCCCCGACACCAAACGCGGCACGAGACAACCATACGCCGGCAGGACTTTGTGCGCCCTGATCATCGGGAATCGATTACCGAACACGACGATAATGCGCGCGTCGACACCGGTCAGGGCGGTAGGTAATTCCACGTGCCCCGGAACCTCCGCCAAACCCCGACGCGAAGCATCGTTATGCCAGTGCACGCGAAACAAATTACGGGCGTCGGGCGCATCCGGGTCCGCATCGGCAAGCACGCCGGCTACATCACTCGGCATGTCTGCCGGATTCGCGAGCTCGGCGATCTTCGGCAGGCGAATGGATGCTTTACGAAAGTGCTCGACCGTTCGGCGGTAGGTTTCAGGATCGACGATGGCGGCTTCGAATCCGATAGTCATGGTGCAGTCTCGGGTAAGGGAAAATCGATCGCCGATACAAGGCGAACACGTGGCCGGGATAGTTCGACGATCTATCCTCGTTATTAAATCAATAAACTCTCAGCGATCACGGCCCCAGCGGCCGCGCCCCACGGGCTCCGGCGTTAGCGGTCAAAGGGTCAGCGAGTTGCAGCAATACATCCTTCACACGCGGGAAGATTAACGTAGATTATTCCGCAGAGGAAATAACCCGTAACCTACTGAATTCATGGATTTTTTGGAGATAAGGATTCACACGTCGGCAGAATTCGCACTCATCAATTCAGAGTCGTTCCGAATAACAAGATGCTCTAGAAGAAGCATAACACGTGGTGCCAAGTTCAATTTCAATCGGGTCCACATCAAGACATATCCATGACCGTGGCAGTAATTCGATATACGAGATTCGATCCGATAGTAAAGGTGAGCACTCCGACTGCGCTACACAGTCCGTTATACACCCAACCCAATCGTCGGGTGTTTTGGAGCGGAATAGCAATAATAGTGGACAATGTGCCCATACCGATCAACGAACCGAGGCCGAAGACAAATATATAAGTAAATCCAGCGATCGTTGATTCCGCAGACGCGAGCGCCAGAAGAATCAATGCCGCCGATCCCGCCAGGCCATGAACAAAACCGACCAGCAGCGCGCGCACCGGGAACTCCCGGCAGTGGGAGTGGTGATGCCGACCAGGGTCGTGCGGGCGACTGTCAGCCGCATGGCCATGAGCGTGGAAATGTCGAGTGCCATCGTCGTGTTGGTGGACATGAAAATGAATTCGCGCTTTGATCATCCGGCGGATAACGTCACCACCCAAAACCATTAACATCAGCCCGACAAACCATTCCAGGCTCAAAGCGACCATTGCAGGTACGGAGGTACCCATCACCAATACGGTGCCACCGACGAGAAATAACGTAATCGTGTGGCCTAATCCCCATACAATGCCCATCCTAATCGTGCACCAAGTACTGTTCGATTGAGTCGCGAGGCTGGCCACAGCCGCAAAGTGGTCACCCTCGAGCGCGTGCTTAAGGCCAAATACGAATCCCACTAATAACAGGCTTCCCACTCAAGTCCCCGATTTCTGATAACGTATTGCCCGGAAACTCAGAAATTCAAATACCCGGATCATATGGCCTAATAGCCGACAAT
>JAOTWM010000428.1 GCA_029862885.1 Gammaproteobacteria bacterium | reverse complement strand
ACCATACCGGCTTCCTTGTGACCCGGCAACGCGCAGTTCATTTCAATATTCTTTCCGGTCTGCACGGGCACGACGAACCATTCCACTTCACCACCAGGTCCCACTTCAACCTCGCTCACACTTCCCTTGATCTCGGCGAGCATTTGACCATCGTGGCCAATGACTTCCACCTTTCTGGTGAAAATCTTTTCTACGAACTCGTTGGCTTCCAGCTCATGTTTGATCTTGTCGACGTTCTTCAGAACAAGCACGTAGGCTTTTCCGGTCTCGAGATCCAGATGGTTCGGTCTGAAGTACATCCGTCCACCATCGGTTTACATTTCGATGACAATTTTTTCCGGGTTTGCCCGGCTCAAGTCGCCGGCTGCGAAAGCGCTCGCGGTACACGCAAGCGGCACGGCCGCCGCTAATACAAAACATTTGAGTTTCATAATTGTTGCCTTTGCGTTTCCAAACCATTCTGCCGGAATGGCGCAATTGCTGAAATCGCAAAAATACTCTCGCGTACTTCAGCCAAATGGGTCGTGATCCGGATCAAGTTTTTATTGGGCGCTACTTCTGCCCGTACCCGGACGCCTGGAAGACAAAGAAAGCACGGGAAATGAGCCGACTAATCTCGCGAATGGACCCTCAATGGCTTGTCAGGTCCCTTCGGCCGGAAAACCTGGATTCTATAATCAATGGATATTCGCCTCACTCCCAGGTGTTGGCTTCATCATCGAAGGTGGAACGCTGCGGTCGGACCACGCAGAAGCGATGACCGCTCGGCGCCTCCATGACGCACCAGGTTCGCACCATTCCAATCCGCTTCGCTCCGAGCTTTTCCAGACGCGCGACTTCGGCTTCGATATCGTCGGCTTCGATGTCGATGTGAACGCGGCTCGGGTGGTCCACCTTCTGAACTTCCAGGTGAATCTCTTCCGGAGAGCCGGTCAGCTCGACGTAATTCATGTCCTCCGGTTTGGGTGAGCGCTTGGCGTTTCGGCCCAGTGCTTTGGACCAGAACTCCGCGTCGGCGTCGAGATTGTCGGAGTGGCAGTCGATGATAATCCCGCCCAGCCTGCTCTTATGCATCTGGCGACCTCCTGAAAGACAAGATAGAAGGATTTTCAATGGCGGCTCGATAACGCCGCAAGGAGAACAAGGCGTAGCTGTCAGCCGCTGATATAGTGCTCGAGTTGCTCGATCACGTGCTGCTGCTCGGCAATGACTGATTTCACCAGGTCACCGATGGAAACGATTCCCACCAGATTGTCACCATCGAGCACTGGGAGATGGCGAGAGCGTTTTTCAGTCATGATGGCCAGACATTGCTCGACCGTCTGGCCAGGCCGGACGTAGAGAACCGCTTTGGTCATGATTTCTTCCACACGGGTCTGTTTCGAGGCCCGCTCTTTGAGAACGACCTTTCGCGCATAATCCCGCTCGGTAATAATGCCAATGAGCTTGTCGTTCTCGAGAACCACCAGCGCACCGACCCCCTTGTCGGCCATGATTTCCATTGCCTCGTAAACCGATGCATCGGGACTGACGGACCACACTTCCTGGCCCTTGGTATTCAGTAGCTGTCTTATTGTTACCACCGCGGCAGATCTCCATCACGAACTCACAAACCGCCCCAATTGGGGACCGGGAATCGTTTCGTAAGGGCCTTTTTAACTTAGCGCCGTCCGAATTTCCACCACCTTGCCTGGCAATGCAAATATGGGGAGATTCCTTCGCCTTGGACCCGCTTTTACCGCGGGCGGCAGAGCTATAGACTCGGCAGCCGGGACCCGCCGAAAGCGCTTAATTCGCCGCGCTGGCGGGGAAATCGTCGGGATTGTCGCCCGGCCAGCAGCTAAATAACCCTCGAGGAAGCTAAGTATGAAAGCCGCTGTCTGCTACGAGTTCGGCAAACCGCTGGTGGTCGAGGAAGTTGACATCGACCCGCCTGAGTCCGGCGAGGTCAAGGTGCGGGTCGCCGCTTGCTCCATCTGCCACAGTGATGTGCACCTGATACGCGGCGATTGGGGCAATGCGCCACCCCTGATCGCCGGTCATGAGGCCGCCGGCGTCATCGAAGAGACGGGACCCGGGGTAAGCCGCGTGCGGCCCGGCGATCAAGTGGTTGTGACCCTGATTCGATCCTGCGGGACCTGCTATTTCTGCACCATAGGCCGGCCGTTCAACTGCGAGGCGAGCTTTCCGTTGCAAACGGAGAGCCGGTTGAGAAACAAGGACGGCGTTTCTCTTGCCCACGGGATCAAAACCGCCGCATTCGCGGAATTCTGTATCGTCGATCAGAGCCAGGTGGTCAAGATTCCGGACGATCTGTCCATGGAATGCGCATCGCTTCTGGCCTGCGGCGTGATCACGGGACTGGGATCGGTCACCAACACCGCGAGAATCGAATCACGCAGCCGAGTTGCCGTCATCGGCGCAGGCGGCGTTGGCCTCAATGCGGTCCAGGGGGCGGCGCTCTCGGGAGCGTCCATGATCATCGCCGTGGATATCCGCGACGATAAGCTCGAAGCCGCCCGCGCGTTTGGAGCCACTCACGCCGTCAATGCAAAAACAACCGACGTGGTCGCGGAGGTGAAGGCGCTGACGGACGGACGGGGAGTCGACTACGCCTTTGCCACCGTGGGCAGCCCTGCAGCAATTTCGCAGGCCATCGACATGGTGCACACCGGCGGCACCACGGTGATTGTCGGCATGCCCTCGCTCAACGACGCGCTGTTCTCGGTGGACGCTCATCAGATCACCTACGGGCGGAGAATCTTAGGCAGCAACATGGGATCGACGCGGCTGGTGGTGGACGTGCCGCGACTTGTGGACCTGTATCGTGAAGGGCGCCTCAAGCTTGACGAGCTGATCAGCGGTCGCTATCCCCTGGAGAGAATCAACGAAGCGATAGAATCCATGGAGCGCGGCGAGGCGTTGCGCAACGTCATCGTTTTTGAATGAAACGAGCTCAGTTCGACTCAAAGCGCCAGCTGTAAGCGCTTTGCGTCTTCAGTATAGAACCGCATCGGTTCTCGCTTCAATTTCCGCGAGACTGGAGCCAAATGCAACGATTCCGGTTGTTTCGCTTCTGGCCCAACCCTTAAGCCTGACTCAGACGGTTATCACGGACTCTTGGACTAGAAACGGTTCAATCTCTTCGCTCGATATTGGGCGGCTGATCAAGAATCCCTGTATGGTGTCACAGCCTTCCCGTTGAAGGAACTTGAGCTGATCCACCGTTTCTACTCCTTCTGCAACTACTTTCAGCTTGAGCAAACGCGCCATATTAATAATAACCGTTACAATAACAGCGTCGTCATTATCGCTGATAATGTTTTTTACAAAGCTGCGGTCGATCTTCAATGTGTCTATGGGTAAATTACGCAGCGAAGCGAGAGAAGAATAGCCGGTACCGAAATCATCCATGGAGATTTGGACCCCCCAAGACTTGATCGTTTCGAGCGTCTTGAGATCGTCAGCCGGCGCTTGCATCACGCTGCTTTCCGTGAGCTCGATGTCGAGACACTCTGTCGGCATATTTGTCTCCTTCAGTATTGCTTGAACAGTTTCGGCGAACCCCCGCCTTCTGAACTGTAGATACGACACGTTTACCGAGATTTTCATCGCCTCAAAGCCTTTTTCCCTCCAGGCTTTTGCCTGCATACAGGCATTGCGCAGCACCCATTCTCCCAATGGGATTATTAGACCGGTGTCCTCCGCCAGTGGAATGAAGCTCGCGGGCGAGATCAATCCCTGCCGAGGATGTTCCCAACGGACGAGTACTTCGATGCCTTTCACGGTCCCGGTAATGCAGTCGACGAGCGGTTGATAAAGCAGCCTCAGCTCGTCATTCTCGATTGCTTTGCGCAGGTCGCGCTCCAAGGTAAAGCGCTTGAGCGCTAATGTGTTCATATGCTGCGAATAAAAGTGAAATGTGCCCTTTTCGTTCTTTTTGGCGTGATACATCGCAACATCTGCGCATCTGATCAAAGTTGCCGCATTGTTTCCGTCATCCGGGTACACTGATATACCAATGCTCACGCCCACGTAAAATTCATAGTTACTGATGACAAAGGGCTCTGACGCCATCGACAGAACCCGCTTTGCAACTTTGATGGCACCCTCTGGTCCGCGAACATCGGGCAGAAGAAGTAGAAACTCGTCGCCGCCGACACGGGAAACCGTCCGCTGAGGGATATCGGAAACCGCGAGATAGTCCGAGCCCCGCACACAATCAACCAGTCGCTTCGCCATCTCCTTGAGGAGTTCATCACCGGCGCTGTGTCCAAGGGTGTCGTTGACCTGTTTAAAATTGTCCAGGTCGAGGAACATGACCGCCAGCGATTCTTTTTTCCTCTTTGCCTGAGCGAGGGTGGTTTTTAAATGCTCCGTGAACATGGAACGATTGGGAAGATTGGTCAAGGTATCGTAATACGCCAGATATCTAATCTGCTCGGAAGAACGTTGGAGATTATCACTCATCTCCCGAAAGGACGTGGTCAGTTCGCCGATCTCGTCCTCGCGATCTGTATTCAGCTCGACTTCCAGATTTCCTCGGCCGATCTCGTAAGCAGTTTGACGGAGCCTTGTTATTGGCGTAATGATGAGATTTCTCAGGAAAACGAATAAGAGTGCCGACACGGCAAGCGTGGTCACCAGCGTAATTGC